>CAYZXC010000022.1:0-16103 GCA_964482275.1 uncultured Eubacteriales bacterium | reverse complement strand
GCGTTTCAAGCTCGTTAATACTGGACGGGATATCGTCCTTAACCGCCACTTCAACGCTCGACAAGCGATCGTCCATATCGGTAATGCGCGTGTGCGCGGCATCGGTGCCCTCTTGAGCGTCGTTGACCAGTTGGGACAGCCGGTTAAATTGGTATGTCGAGTCGGCGCTGACGGCCAATATCCTACTTTCACACTCGTTATCCAGTTGGGCGATCCGCGTGCACACCACCTTGTTGGCAACGGCCCGTGACGAGGTGTCGTCAAGCTCCTGATCCACGTCCCGCTCACCGAGCTCGTCGATCAGCTCCTGCTTTTCGGCGTCGGTATAGTAATCCACGCCCTTTTGCGGCGTGTAGCCGGCATCGCCCGTGTCGCCTTTGTCGCCCTTGAGCTCGCCGTTTTCGAGCTTTTGCTCCACCGTGCTCAGAAAAAACTGCGCCTCGTCCAGCGTTTCCTGCCACGCGGGGCGAGCACTGTCACCGAGCGGCTCGCCGTCCTCGCGATCGGCGAAATGCAGATACGCGGGTGCGGAATGAAACCGCACGATCTCGGCGCCGTCCTCCTGCTCGACCGCCACAAGACGCAGCGTCGCGATCCCCGCCGCCGTCCACGCACACGGGACCTCGTACGATACCGTGCCGTCCTCCGCGTCCAGCAGACCGGTGGTATCGTAGCCGCCGTTGCCGTCGGTGATCTCCAACCGGTAGCGGTACCCCTCAAACGGCACTTGGAAGCGCACGACCGCCGCTTTGTGATCGCCGCTGTGTCCCGCCGACTGCGGTGTATCCGGTGTCACGGCATCCGCCGTGACGCTAAAATCAATGGTGTAGAACGCCATTTTATGTCTCCTTCTCTCTGCCACGAATTTTGTTTGGGGGCGAAGGACCCGCCCCTACGCCGCTACAGCGCCGCTTTATCGAGCGTCAATTTTTTCTCAGCGATCTTCGCGCTAAGCGTCTTGTTCACCGTGGCTTGGTTCTTTGCCTTTTTCGCCGCCGCCTGCTCACGCGCGGCGACCAGCCGCTGTGACAGCTCGCTCAGCGCCTTCGTTTTCACCGCGCTCGCCGAGCGGTCGGACACCGTCCGTTTGCGCTCGACGCTCTCGGCCGCCGAGTCGGCCGTGCCGGAACGGGACAGTCCCAGATTGCTGAGCGTTTCCGCGATCTGACGCCGCTCGATCAGCGCTTCCACCGCCGCACGGTCGTACGCCGCATCGGCGGTCGCGCGGACCGTTTTTTGCTCGGCGGCGATCTCCGCCTCGGTCGCCGCCGACGCCGCGTCCACCGTCTTGTTGTACGCCGCGATCGACGCTTCTGCCGCAGCCGTCTGCTGCTTTTGATAGGCGTCCAGCAACGCGGCCGCCTGTTGTTTCGTCAGTTTTGTCGCCATTTTCTCCCCTACTTCCTTCCGGTAACGACACGTACCGTCACACTGTTCACGCGCAACCCGTCACCCGACAGCCGCAAGGCGAATCGCCGACAGCGGGACACGCCCGGCGTCAGCCGTACGCCGTCGCGCGCCGCGCGCGGAATATCGGTAACCTCGCCCCGCTCGGTCACGTACGCGGCGCTCACCAAGCCGCTTGCCGCCGCATCCGCGAACACGCCCGTCATGCGCTTGTACTCGTCTGGTGCGCCGAAATCGAACTGCTTCGTGCACAGCATCCCACTCACGGGCCGTGAGGTGAGCGCGTACACCGCGTCCGCCCAGCTTTCGCCGGTATGCGAGATCGCGGTATCCCGCTCACCCGCCTGCCAAAACCAAAACAGCACCCGCGTGCTTCCCACCGCATACGCGGCGGGGATCCGCAGCCTCCCGCTGACCCGACACAGGCTTTGTGCCTTGGCACCGGTCTTGTCAAACGTAAACCGCGTCCAGCGCGGCGTCGTATCGTCGGTGGCAAGGAACAGCGCGTTGTCCCACAGGAGCAGATACTCGCCGTCGATCACCGTACCGGCGGCGACGGCGGGAGCTTCCCCTCGCAGCAGCGGGCGGATCGGCTCGGAGATCACCGTCACGGTGCGCTGGGATAATTGTCCGGTCGTGCTGAGCGTGTACACCGTTCCGTCGGCACACGCCCATACCAGTCGGTTGCCGAGAAGCGCCACCGTTTCGGGCAGATCGCACCCGATCTCCGAGTGGATGGGGGTGATGGGAAATACCGCCGTGGCGGTGGTATCGGTGACCGCCCCGCTTTGCACGTCCTCGACGGTCACGGTGTCACTGCGCACGTATTCGGCGGCGTACAGCGAATGCTCCTTGAACAGCAAGAGCAGCTCGCCCTGCTTGCCGAACGCGGTCAGCGCCTCGTCGGGATCACCGAGCGAGGCGTACGCCGTGACCGGAAAATATAAGGGGTCGTTCAGCGCACTCCACATCACGTACTGCCCGCCGCCCAAAAACAGACGCGTACCGCCGGTCACGGCGCTGCGGTCACCGCCGTACCAGGTGCCGAACCGCATATCCGTATACGCCGGCCCGCCGCTGTAGCGGCGCTGTGCCTTGACGGTCACGTCGTTACGCACGCCCTCGCTCGTCACGGCGCAGGGCTTACCGTCCTTTACGAACCAGAAGCAGTGCCCGTTGCGGTCCAGCCGTACCTGATATCCGTCGGACGCGGCGGATACGTACTCCGTGCCGGCCACCGTCCAGATCAGCGTGCCGCTCGCACGCGTCAGCGTCACGGTAAGCACACTGCCCTCGCGGAGTTCGGGCAGATAGTAGTAGATGCCCGAACCGTCGGTACTGTAGGTACAGCGAAACCACTCGGTCAGGCTATTATATGCCTCTACGCGGTCACCGGTGAGCGCCGTTTCGGCACGGGTGGCGACGGGCGTGCCGTTCGTCATGTACAGCGGCACGTACGCCTCGTCGTACAGCGGCTCCCATACGTTGTCGCCGGCGTTGACGCCGTAGATGTCGCCGTTGCTCAAAAACAGCAACGAGGTGTACCGCGAGAGCAGCTCGGCACTGCCGACGGACACCAAAAAACCGCAAAGCCCCGGCTGTCCCGACGTGATGAAATATCCGCCGGTGGGAACGCCGTCCCCGTCAAACACCGTGACGTGCAGGTCGGCGCTCGCCTCGGTATCTCCGGAGGCGAGCACCAGCAGGTAGCCGTCGCGGTCGGTGAAATACTGCGTGCGCGTATTCAGTGCGAAGGCGGCGAAATGCGTATCGTCGGTCACAAAGCCCTCGCGGGTGCGCAGGGCACCGTCCTTCCATCGCACGTCACAGCAGTCGGACAGCTGCGTGTCCCCGATCAGCGTCGGGTCAGTGCCGAGATTTAAGCCCCCCGACAACGCGGGGACCGTCGCCGCCACGCGGCCGTTTTTCGCCATGCGGGGGTGTTTCATGCGTCACACCCCCGCGGCAGGGTGTCGGTACGGCGCTCGTAGCCGCTTCGCACCGATACCCGCTTTTGATCGTACAGCGCGGCAAACAGCTGCTGGTTATCGCCGTCCCCCTCGGAGGCGGCGAGCAGCATCGCGACCCCGTACGGCAGAATGTCCCGTGCGGTGCGCTCCGAGAGCGGCAGCTCCTGCCGGAGCGACAACAGCGGTGCCGCCATCTCGCCGCTTTCCAACCGCGACAGGTCACTCACCAGCTGATTGATCACCGCGAGACCCCGCTTATAGCTTTCTGTGTTCTGCGCGCTGTCAAGATCGCCCAACGTATCGGTATACCCCAGCAATCTGAGCGCCTGTCGAAAGACCTCTTGCCCTTTCATAGCTTCATTTCTCCCACTTCATTCTTCACTGCTCAGGCCCCATATCCCTGAGCAACCCGTCCACATCCGGCACGATGCCGCGCGGCAGGCGTTTTAAGTACTGCTCGGCGGTGATAACGCCGCGGTCGAACAGATTGTCCAGCGTCACGATGGACTGGCTCTCGCTCCACAGCGTCGCCGCGCCGACGTCCACCTTCACGCGCAGAATGAGGTCGCGGTACCGCGCGCCGTCAAACGGCAGGTACCACGTGCCCAGCTCGTCGCTGACCTTCAGAGCGCGGTGGCCGTAGCCGGTGATCCAGAATTCCGCCCACAGCCGCGCGACCTGCTCACAGAACGCGTAAAACCGCGTTTGTACGGTCTGCAGCGGAAGCATGGCGGCTTCTCTGACCGCCACGATGGCAGAGGTATTGTCGGGTGTCACGTCGCCGAGCGACACGGCGTTCGCACCGCTTTGCGCCAGCGTGTTCTGAATGAGCGAGTCGATCTCGGCAGACAGCGCCGACGAGAACTGCGGCGGGTCCACGTAGGTCAGCGCACTGCGCACGTCGTCGCCGCTGCCGAACACGCGGATGACCTGTCCGGGATCGTTGGTGACCGGCTGCTGCACCACGTCGCCGTTGACCAGCAACGTCGGCAAGCCCTGCATCATCATCGACCATACCGACGCCGTCAGCATACGGTTGATAGCGATCTGGTTCGGAATGAGATGCGTGATCTCGCTTTGTCCGTACACACAGTCGGGCAGGGCGTCCCAGCGAAACAGGCACAACGGATACAGCCGCACGCCCATCTCCCACGCGGGACGCACCGTCACCGAGCGGCAGACCTGCACGCCGTACAGATGCGCGTCACCGTTCTCATCGTACTGCTTGTAAAATTTCGTGAGCAGGATCGCCTTGCCCTCACCCTCCGGCTCACCCGCAGGAGTAAACTCGTCGCGGTCGGGACGGATCGAGGCGATCTCGTCCTTCGAACGGCCGTACCGTTTGGCTAAGCGGCGCAGCTCGGCGACCGTGCGGCGCTGGGCGATCACGATAAACGGCTGCTCCTGAATATCCTCCACGGTGGGGTCGCCGAAATAGACGTTTTCGACGTCCAGCACCTCACACGCGATATCGCCGGTGATGGGGACTTGACGCCGCTCGTCGGCGTATTGGCCGGTGCGGATGCGCTCGTCCCAGTAGGTGTATAAAATACCGGTGCCCGTGGTATACGCGCCGCGCAGCACCTCAGCGCGCAGCTGCTCAAAGCCCACGCGCTCCGCGGTGACCTCAAAATACCGCGACAACGCGTCGGTAACCAGCCCGATCTCCTCCTCGAAGGGGAGCGGTGACAGCGTGCCGGCGGCGGCAAGACGTTTGTTGTGATAGGTGCGTTCCCGCAGCGTCACGGTATCCGCAACGCCGTCGGCGGAAAAGCTCACCGCCACGGGACTGCCGCCCACCGCCGCCATCTTATAATCGCCGATACGGCGGATGATATTGTGGCGCACCAGCGGCCGCTCCCCGCCGCAGCGCGCGCCGTGCCACTGATCGCCGCTGAAGAAGCGGCGGTTGATCTCGTTTTGTCGGTACAGGCCCTTCTCGCCGATACCGGTCTTGTAACGGACGCCCGCGCGGTATTCCGCGAATACCTGTCGGGGATCGTCCCACGCGCGTTGTGTATCCATTTTTTCACTCCCGTACGGCGGCGGGAACCCCCGCCGCCGCCTGTCATCTGTTCTCCGGCCTCTGTCGTCCGTTAATACACGTACGCGTACACCGAGTCAGCCGCACTGTTTTTCACGATCAGGTCGTAGTAGGTGCGGTAGTCGAACTTGTACGCATCCGCCGCCTGGTTCTGGGACGGATCGAAGGTGCGCACGCGCTCGGTCTTCTTGACCAGGCTCGCCGCCTTTTTGGGCAGGATGAGCAGACCGACGGACTGCGCGTTGTCGGCGGGTGCAAAGCCGCCGGCGGTCTCGTCGTGGATGACCGCGCCGTCCTCGTCCTTGGTGACGGTGGCGCCGTCGTAGAAGGTGTAGGCGCTCTTCATGCGGTTGTCGGCAACCGGGAACAGCGGAATACCGTTGATGCACTTGACCTCGTAGTACACGTCACCCTTCTTGAATTCGGTGACGGTGATGTGGCGGGACAGCTCCGGCGAGTTCTGGATCGCCGCCCACATCGTGGGATTGACGAAGCACACGAGCGGCTCGTCGAAGCCGACCTCGTTCTGTACCGCGGCACACGCCTCGTTAAACATCTTGAACGCCTGGGTGTCGGGCGTGCCGGTCACGGTGTGACCCTTGGTGACCGCGAGCCCTGCCAGCTTAGACAGGCAGTACGCGTCAACTTCCGGTACCACGCGGGTGCGGACGAATTCACCCAGCACCTGACCGGCGAGGTTCGCAATACCCGTCTCGTCCTCGTCCTCGCGGTCGAGCTGGAACGAGCGAGCACGGTCCATTTTCAGGGTGTACGGCTGATTGCTGACCGTCACCGTGCCCTTGATAAAGCCGGTATCGCGGTCGTAGTCGCCGAGACCCGACAGCTCCATTTCGGGGAGCAGTACCGTTTTCGCGCCCACGAATTTGGAGCGCAGTACGTTGTCGGTAAAGAAACCGGTAACGGGACCCTGCACAAACAGCTTGTCAAGCTCCCCCGTCAGTTTTTCACAAAATTCCAAAGTGTTAATAGCCATTTTCATTTCTCCTTGTATTTACTGCGTTTTGGGTTTTGGGGGCGCAATACGCGCCCCGCTTCTTTGCGTTGTACCTCGCCTCGGCAACGCCCTATCGGGTGTCTCAGCCTCGCACACCCTCAAGCATCGCCGCCACGGCGGGATCGGGCGTCGGCTGCAGCTCACTGCGCTGTGCGCCGGCGGAGGCCGCGCCCGCTTTGCGGGCGGCTTCCGCCGCCGCTTTGACGCGCACCCGTTCGCGGTGCTCGTACCGCAGATACGCGTCCAGCAACGGGATCCCCTCCTCAAGTGCCGTTCGGATCACCGATTCGGGGACCGCGTCAAACGCGGTGACGTCGGGACATTCCTCGCGCAGACGGCCGAATTCCTCCGCCAGCCGCTCCTCGTTGCTCACGGTAGGAATATCCCCCTCGCACAGCGTATCCACCAACTCGCGTACGCCGAGTCCGTGCTGCTGTGCCAGTGTTTTGAGCTTATCGAGCATCGGTTCTACGGTATCGAACTTCATGCCCTTTTGCGCGTAGGCGGTCGCCTCCTCCAAGCTCAGGTGGTAGTCCTGCTTGTTGAATTTGACCGGCAATGAAAACGCAGACTCCTGCAAGCCGTCTCCCGACGGCTCAGTTTTTTCCCGCGTCTGCTCGCCGCTTTCCGTAGGGGCGACCATCGGTCGCCCGCTCCCCTGCGGTTCGCACGGATCATGCGGGCGAGCCATGCTCGTCCCTACACCATCCACGCTCGCCGTGCCAACGCTATGTTCAGACGGACCGGTTGCCGCCGTGAAACCTGTTTGTTCCATACGTTTTCTCCTTCCTGTTTACCGAGGTGCCGATTCCGTCGCCGTCGGGCGACATTTTCACTCCTCACTGCGGTGACCGCTGTCACCGCCTACACCTGTTCCTCGCCGTCGTAGCTTAAGAAATTCTCGTATTCTCTGCGCAGCTTATCCTGTTCCTCGCTCCGTTTCCGCCGCTTTATCGGCTTGCACACCGGATACTCCTTAAGCAGGATCACCGTCACGATCCCCAGCACGAATCCAACCACTGCTTGCATATTCCATTCTCCTTTCGTGAGGGCGGGCAACGCCCGCCGCTATATCCATCCTCTTTTCAGCTCCCCCGCCAGCACCGTCCCCTCGGTCACCCGATCGGGGGTGGGCGGTGCGGGACGGAAATGCGTGATATCCTCCATCGCGTAGCGCAACGCGTCCATCAGATGATCCTCGCCGCCGCGCGGGCGGTTGACAATGCCCGCGGGGGTCTTTTCCCACGCATACGACGCGAGCTCCGCCACCGTTTCTCTGCACGCGGGATGCACCAGTATGCGATATTCCTGCAGCCGCGAGATGCCGTGTAACAGCGACCCCGCGCCCTTGTTCGCGGGCGTGATGCGGTAGATACCCGCCCGCCGTAATTCCTCGTTGGATTTCGGCTCGGCACAGTCCGCACGGATGCGCTCGCCGTCGTATCCCATCCGGCATAACCGCTCGGCGATATCACGGTTGAGCAGACCGCGGCATTTGAATTCGTCAAACACATAGACGATCCGATCCAAAGGACTCACCGCCGCCGCGATAAACGCGGTCGGGTCGTTGGAATAGCCGTAGTCCAAGCCGTATACCCGCCGATACTTCCAAGACTCCGGCAGGCGATCAATATCGAAATCCGCAATCGCCCAATTCTCGTAAATAAGTCCGTCCGCGATCCCCCATTCGCCTCTGCCCGCCACCGCGAACCGACGCGGATTATCCCGCTTCATACGGTCGAATACGGCACGGTCGGCATCGTCCAAAAACTCGTTGCACCGATAATCGGTGGTAAAGGTCGCGACGTTCTCCGCTTTGGTATCGAAAAACCGCGCTTTGAGCCAGTGATGCTCGCTCCAGGGGTTAAAGGTCAGCGTCGTCTGCTTGAACAGCGGCGGCGGGACCTCGCCGCGCGGAACGGATAAGTCAAAGGTATCAAACGCTTCCTCGCTCTCGATCTCGAACGCCTCCTCCACCCACACCCAACAAAGATAGCCGTGCGTCACGGTGGTGGACGCGATCTTGTACACGTCGTCAAACCCGCGGAACAGGATCTTCTGCCCCGTCGGCAGATAGGTCATTTCCATCGGACTGAGCGTTGCCTTCCACAAATGCGACACGCCGAGTCGGGCGGCGGCCCACTGCAGCTGCGCAAAGGTACTGCTGCGGTGCGTGTCCATGATACGGCGGATGACCAACAGATTCGCTTCGGGATACCGCATCAGCCGTATGAGGAAATTGAGCGCCGTGGTGGTGGATTTTTTGGAGGCCTTGCCGCCCTTGAGCACGCGATACCGCGCCCGACAATGCCAGAAATCGCCGTACCCGCCGCCGACGACCGCTTGTAAATCGACTGTCATTCGATCCGCTCCTCACCCACAAACTGCACCGGTGCTTCACTCGGCGTCGCACGCGATTCGCCCTTGTCCGCAAATCCCGCGCGGTTGCGCAGATAAAACATCCACAGTCCGTGACTTTTCGGGTCGGCGGCGAGTGCGTGGCTGACGACCGACGCCGTACACTCCTGTAACGCGGCTTTGAGCAGCCGCGCCGTTTCGCCTTTCCCCGCCGCATACGCGACGACGGTCTCGTACGGGATACCCAGCGCCGCCGCAAGCGCATCCGCGTGAAACGGCGCGTTATCCAGTTCGCACCGACGCCGACAGTCGTCGATCGTCGCTTTGATCTCCCCTAATGTGCCCAGCTGCTTCATACCTGTCTTTCACTCCGTTTCCTACACGCAACCTCGCCGCCTTGGTCGCCTTCCCTCAGGTTCGCCACAGTATAGCACATAACGGTCAGTCACCTTCAAGTCGCGCCGACATATTATTTTTTCGGCTGTTTTGCCAGCATTTCCAAGGCTTTGTTGTGTTCGCGCAGGATGTATTGCTTGGTCTTGTAGAGGACACCCACGATGTCACGCCAGGTGCGCCCCTGCACGTACCGCAGGCGCATAATACGCCGCTGGAGCGGTGTCATCGGGACAGGCTGCAGCCGTACGATATTCCGCAGCTGATGCGTCGCCAGCCGTTTGCGCAGCTGACTGCGCTCGGCAAACAGCTCGGTGATGATCGGCAGCTCGCCGTCGGTCAGCTCACACAGCCGTTCCTCCTCCAAAAGCAGCAGATCCCGCCACTCAGCCTCCACCGCCTCCAGTTCCCGCTTATCCGCGACCACCGCCTGCATCTGCGTTTTCAATTCCTGTGCCTTTTCGCTCAAACTCAAACCTTTTTCGTCTCCTCTCTGTCATCTGTCCTCTGCTTTTCGCATCGCTCACACACCGTATCCGTATCGTCGTACAACGCCGCACCGCACGCCTCACAAAACCCCGCTACCCACGGATCGTACCGCGGATCATACGCGGGACAGTCCGTCGGGCAAAACAACTGCCCGCACAGCATACACATATCGTTACGCCCCCTTTTGTCAACGGTTAGCCGCCTGTGGAAACCGTGTGGAATGTTGAAAACTTTCAGCGTGTTGGGATACGGATTAAAGAAAGGGATTTGGATAAGGATACGGATACGGATTAGGATACGGATTACGCCTGCCAACCCGCCGTCAACTGTCCGCCGCTTGTCCGTCGTCGTACGGGGCGGGGAACCGACTGCGCTTGTTGCGGACCCGCTGATGCTTTTCCCAGGTGAGCAGCTGTAGATACGGCTGTCCGTCCGACTCGTACAAGAGCAGCAGCCCCGCCTCGGCGAGTGCGGCCACCGCCCTACCGACCGTACCGCTCTCGATATCCTCCCTAAGCGGAAACAGACGCGATTTGAGCAACGACGGGCGCGCGTCCATCCGCCCGTAATCGTCGCATTGCACGATGAGCCGGTAAAAACACACCTCCTCAAACCAGCCAAGCCCATCGATCGTCGCACTCGTACAAATACTTTCCTTCAAAATTCGATTCGACATTTCCTTTTTCCTTTCGATTTATTTCTGCCACGAATTTCGTGTAAGGGGGTGCAATACGCACCCCGCATCTTCCGCCACCTCCCTTGTCTGGGTCTGAGTCCCCGATGGATCACCAAAATCGGAAATCCGTTCACGAAAGTGGACGGATTTTTGATTTTGTACTATTCATTCTTCATTATTCAATATTCATCATTCATTAAAAACGGATTTCCGTAATGAATAATGAATATTGAAATCGCTTCGCTGATGAATAATGAATAACTTGAAAATCAGACCGAATGAAAATAGGAAATCTGACCGATTGGGTCACTTTACATTGATGCAAATAACTAACTTTGAAGTAATTAACTTTGGAGTTAATTAAATACCTTTTTTGATTTTCAAAACAACAAAATATGTAATAATCAGGGCTATGTACTGTTTTTGACTGCGAAAAAGCCAGTATTTATGCGGGTTTCCGCCTGATTACTATAACGCTACTCCGACCAAAATCGGAAATCCGTTCACGAAAGTGGACGGATTTTTGATTTTGTACTATTCATTCTTCATTATTCAATATTCATCATTCATTAAAAACGGATTTCCGTAATGAATAATGAAAAATCAAAATGCCGAAATCGGCATTTTCTTTTTTACCGCAAACATACAAAAAATAAGGTTTCGTGCCGTTTATCAACTGCTAAAGCCCAGTATTTATGCAGGTTTTCGGAAAAATCCTATAAGAGCACCCTATCCCTGAACGATTATCTCTACCAAAAGTAGAGTCCTCGCCCAAAAAAACAAGGCGACTCGACACGGTCACCCTTAGGTTACCCCCATTATACTCTACTTTAGGTAGAATGTCAAGCCAAAAGTAGAAATCTCTTGTGTTTTTCTACTTTGGGTGTATAATAATAGATAAGAGAGGAGGCCACCTATATGGCAATCGGCGAGAACATTCGGCGGCTTCGCGAACTGCACGAATTAACACAGCGGGAGCTCGGCGTCATTGCGGGCGTAAGCGACAAGGCGGTATCCACGTGGGAAAACGGAACGAAGATGCCGCGTATGACGGCGATCAAGCGGATGGCAACGTATTTCGGCATACCGGCAGGCGATCTGTTGGAGGATGATGCACAACGCATCCGACAAGCATCGATTCACACCGCCTCCGCCGCGGCGGGGAGCACGCTCATCGATACCACATCCCGCACCCCGCGCACCGTTCTCAAGGACGGCACCTCACCGCTTTCCCCCGATCTGCATAACGTAACGCCGATCCACCTGTTCCCCACCTCGCGGCGCATCCCGGTGCTGGGGCGTGTGCCCGCGGGCGTTCCGATCGAGGCGGTAACGGATATCATCGAGGAAATTGATCTATCGGGTCACTCGGTGCAGGACGGATATGACTACTTTGGACTGCTGGTCACCGGCGACAGTATGCTGCCCGAATACCGCGACGGCGATATCGTGATCCTGCGTATGCAGCAAACGGCACAGACCGGCGACGACGTGGTGGCGTATATCGGCAATTCCGACGCCACGCTCAAACGGCTGACGGTGACCGAAAACGGCATCCAGCTGCGCCCCTTAAACCCCGCGTACGAGATCCGCTCGTTTTCGGGCGAGGAGATCCGCACCCTGCCCGTGACCATCGCGGGCATCGTGATCGAGCAACGGCGAACGAGGAGACACGGATGAGAGAGACCACCCTATGTTATTTGGAACGGGACGGCGCGTATCTGCTGTTATACCGCAACGCAAAGCCCCACGATCCCAACGCGGGCAAATGGATCGGCATCGGCGGTAAGCTGGAGGCGGGTGAAACGCCCGATGCGTGCGTGTGCCGCGAGATATGGGAGGAAACGGGACTGACGCTCACCGCCTACGCCTACCGCGGTATCGTGGATTTTGATTCCGACTGTGACGGCACCGAGCGTATGCACCTGTTCACCGCCACCGCGTGGGAGGGCACCCTGCACGCCTGTGACGAGGGCGAGCTGCGCTGGATCAGCAAGGACGCACTGTCCGACTACCCGATGTGGGAGGGGGACGCCGCCTTTCTGCGCGCACTGGACCGCGGCGATCCGTTTTTCAAGCTGACCCTCACCTACCGCGGCGGCCGCCTGGTCGACACCCGGTTCGACAACGCAACAGGGACGGTCACCTGACCGCCCTGTTTTATTTTTTACTTGACAAGAACATTTGTTCTGATGTATACTGACATACAGGAGATGATAACTATGAAAATTGCCGTTGTCGGTTCCCGCACGATCACCGACGTTTCACTGGATAGCCTCATTCCCCCGCAATGCACCGAGATCGTGTCGGGCGGTGCCAGAGGCGTGGATACCTGTGCGCGCGATTTCGCGCAGGCGCACGGGCTGAAGCTCACGGAGTTTTACCCCGATTACGACCGCTTCGGCCGTTCGGCACCGCTGAAGCGCAACGATCTGATCGTGGCGCACGCGGACATGGTGCTGGCGTTTTGGGACGGGGTATCCCACGGCACGATCTACACCTTAAAGCAATGCAAAAAGCAAGGCAAGCCCTACCGCGTCTTTCGGTTAAAAAAATAAACGCCCATCCCGCCGCGGTTCGCGCCGATCTTACGAGCGATGGATGATCGCCCCTACGCACGATCCCCTTCCTTCTTCATCGTTCATCCACCCTTTCCACTGCCCAAAAAGCTTCTCCTCAACAGAGAGGCTTTTTTTACCCCTCAAAATACGCATCCAACACCCGTCGCGCAACGGCAGAAGCCGCCGCAGAGGTACCGTTTTCCATTACCACCGCGATCGCGACCTGCGGGGCATCGGCGGGTGCGTAGGCGATGAACACACCGTGATCCGAGCGCGCCGTCCCGTTCTGCGCGGTTCCGGTCTTGGCGGCAAGCGTGTACGCGGCGTCCTTGAACGCCTCGTACGCGGTACCGCCCTGTTTCACCACCCGTTCCATCCCCTCGCGCACGGTGCGCGCCGCCGTGTCGCTCATTGCCACCGTGGAGAGGATCTGAGGCTCGACCACGCGCTCCACCGACCCGTCGTACCGCAAGAACCGCGACACCACGTGTACGCGGTACCGCACCCCGCCGTTTGCGAGCGTCATCGCGTACGCCGCGAGCTGAATCGGTGTGAACCGCTCGTCCATCTGCCCGATCGCGCACTGGCAGGTGTCCCCCGCCACCCACGCGCCGTTCTTGGTTTCCGGTGACGCGAGCACCCCGCTCGCCTCCCCCACCTCGATACCGGTCGCCTGTCCGAGCCCGAACGCCGCGGCGTAGCGGTTAAGCGTGTCGATGCCGAGCAGACGTCCCATTTCCATGAAATACACGTTGCACGATTTTTGCAGTGCCGCCACGGTATCCACCGCGCCGTGCCGCCCCATACATTTCGGTGCGAACCCCACGGATTCGTAGTACCGGTACACACCGTCGCAGGCACAGTCCACCGTCAACCCTTCGGTCAGTCCCGCGATGGCGACCGCCGGCTTGATGACCGACCCGCACGGATAGGTGCCGTACAGTGCGCGGTTGAACAGCGGCTGTGCCGCGTCGTTGGCGAGGGAGGTATACTGCTCCGAATAGGTAGACAGATCGTAGGTCGGACAAGACGCGCAGACCAGCACCCCGCCGTTTTGTACGTCTAACAGCACCACCGAACCGCTTTTGACGTCCTGTCCCGAAAGCGGTTCGGTATTTTTTCGCAACGCCGCCATTTCCTCGGTCACAACGGTCTGCACCGCTTGTTGCAGTGCGCTGTCCAGTGTCAGCTCGACCGACAGCCCCGCCACCGCCTCTCGTGTGTATACGGTGCCGTCCGCGCGGGTGATCTGTGCGCCGTCCTCGCCGCGCAGCTCGTCCTCCAGCGCCGCCTCGATCCCGCTTTTGCCGACGCGGTCGGTCAGGTGATACCCGCGGCTTTTCAGCGTTTCATATTCCTCCGCATACACCGGCCCCACCGTTCCCAGAATATGCGCCGCGACGTCCCCCGCCTCGTAGGTGCGGATCGGCACGAGTTCGGTTTTCAGTCCCGCGTACAGCGTAGGATCCTCGCGCAGGATCGCGGCTGTTTTTTCCGAGATCTCCTCGCACAGCACGTCCCCGCGCGCCGTGACGGTCTCGCCTAAGCTCGTAAGCAGCTCGGCCGCGTACTCGCGGGAAATACCGCCCTCAAGCACCACACGGATCCCGGCGCGGTCGCCCGACAGGCGCACGCCGTTACGGTCAAGGATATCTCCTCTTGCGGCGGGGATCGACACGCTCGCCGCGATGCGCTCGGCTTTGAGCGCCGCGTAATAGTCCCCGCGCACCCCCTGCAGCCAAAACAGCCGCCCGGCGTAAATACCAAATATCACAAGCGGCACCATCAGCGCCGCCGTCACCCTTCTCATACACGAATCGCCTCACAACTTGTATGTATATCGGTAGGGCGGTGGCTCAGCTCCCGCCGCACAAAAACCCCACCGTACCCAGCACGATCCCCGCGATCCCGAACCATCCGTCGGCGGTCCAGTCGTGTAAAAAGCCGGCGACGATGCCGACGAACAACCCCGTCACCCGTCCGCACCGACGGCCGGCGATCGGCGGGAGCAGGGGCAACAGCCACAGCCGCCCGGCCCACAGCGGCAGGTTTTCGATCAGCGCGGCGCTCACCAGCAACGCTCCCCACACCGCCGCCCTGCGATAATACCCCCACAACCGTTTGATCGGATCCCCACTCAATTTTTGCATATATCGCCATCACCCTTGCAACCACAACCCTGTAGGGCGGGGATTTATCCCCGCCGCCTACAATCCGTCGCGCCGTGCGCGACACCTCATTCTTCATTCTTCATCCGCAAAACCCCACTACCACCATCACCCGCTCCTCCGGCTCGGCAAAAAACCGCACCGCCGCGGACTTCGACAGCCCGCCGGTATCCGCCGTCACCGCCTGCAATTCCCCGATCAGCAGCCCTCTCGGATACCTGCCGCCGTACCCGGAGGTCATCACGCGATCCCCCGCGAGCGCCTCGCTGTCGCGGCTGAGCCGCACCGTCCCACCGTTCATCTCGGCGGTCTCGGCGGTACGGCTGCAGGTAACGCTGACCGTCACCGTCTCGTGCGACAGGGTATACACCCGCGCCCACGAAAGCCCCGCCTCCGCCACCACGCCGACGAGCCCGCTCGCCGTCATCACCGGCTCACCGCCCGTAACGCCGTCGACCGTCCCGACGTTCACCGTAAAGCTGTCGTCGTCGGCGGCGATCACCCGCGCGTCACACAACGACAGCGACGGCCGCGCTTCCTTCAGCGCCAAAAACTCACGGTAAAACGCGGCGGTGTGCACGGCGTCCTCCTGCTCGGTGAGCTGACGGCGCAGCTCGGTAAGCTCGATCTGCGCCGCCTCGTACTTGGCCCGATACCCGCCGATATCCAACCGCTCGGTCACCCAATCGGCCGCGACGGTCACACCGGTCTGTAAGGGTGTCAGCAGTACTCCCGCCACGCCGGTCACCCGCAGTACTACGCCGAGCACCACCGCGACCGCACCGAGTACGAGCCACCCTACCGTTTTCCGAGACACTTGCCCGTTCCGTTCGCCACGCAATCCAGCGGTGCGTCCGCCACCCGCACCGGCACGCCGGTCTCCTCACCGATGAGCAGATCGAGTCCCTGCAGCAACGCCCCGCCGCCGGTCAGCACGATACCGCCCTCTAAGATATCCGCCGCCAGTTCGGGCGGTGTGTTTTCCAACGTGACGCGGATCGCCGCGACGATCTCACGCACCG
>CAYZXC010000021.1:0-16480 GCA_964482275.1 uncultured Eubacteriales bacterium | reverse complement strand
GCGAAAACGCCAATATGAACGTGGAGGTCATCCCGACCGGCTCGTTGACGCTGGACCTGGCACTCGGTGTGGGCGGCTTGCCGCGCGGCCGTATCGTGGAGATCTACGGGCCGGAGGCATCCGGTAAGACAACGCTGGCGTTGCACGCGGTGGCGCAGGCACAAAAGAAGGGCGGCGAAGCGGCGTATATCGACGTGGAGCACGCGCTGGATCCTGTGTATGCAAAGGCGCTCGGCGTGGATGTCGATTCGCTGCTCGTATCCCAACCCGATACCGGTGAGCAGGCACTGGAGATCGCCGAGGCGCTGATCCGTTCGGGCGCTATTGATATGGTGGTCATCGACTCGGTCGCGGCGCTCGTACCGCGGCAGGAGATCGAGGGCGAGATGGGTGACGCACACGTCGGCTTGCAGGCACGACTGATGTCACAGGCGATGCGTAAGCTCGCGGCGGCGGTCGGCAAGGCCGGATGCGTGGCGATCTTTATCAACCAGTTGCGTATGAAGGTCGGCGTGATGTACGGCAACCCGGAGGTCACGGCGGGCGGTAATGCCCTCAAATATTACGCGTCGGTGCGTTTGGATGTACGCCGTACTGAAACGCTGAAGGCGGGCGGTGAGCCGATCGGCTCGCATACCCGCGTGCGCGTTGTGAAAAACAAGGTCGCCCCACCGTTCAAAGAGGCGGAGTTTGACGTGATGTACGGCAAGGGTATCTCGCGTATGGGCGAGCTGCTGGATCTTGCCATCAAGCTGGAGATCATTCAGAAATCCGGTTCCTGGTTCTCGTACAAGGAAGAGCGTTTGGGCCAAGGCCGCGACAACATCAAGGATCTGCTGATCGCGAACCCCGAACTCAGTGCCGAGATCGAGCAGAAGGTGATGGAGGCGATCAACAGCGGTAATGCCGACGACGTTTCCGAACCGACACCCGCCGCACCCGCGGTGGAGATCCCGATCGGGGCGGCGGCGCAGTATACCGCGAGCACCGCGCGTTCCGCCATTGATATTTCGGTGGACGACGAATGATCGTCGTCGGTGTCCGTCCCGCCCGTCAGAGCCGCGTGAAGCTGCTCACAGACACGGGCGAGGAGATCTTAATTGATAAAAAAACCTGGGAGGAGTCCGCTTATTCGGTGGATTCCTCCCTGTCAGACGAACAGCTCTGTGAGCTGATTCGTGTATCCGATCACCGCCGTGCGCAAAGCAGGGCGGTGTATTTGCTGTCTAAACGCGATTTTTCCCGCCGCGAGCTGGAGCAAAAGCTGTGTCGCGAGAAAGGCCGGTACGTGCCGGAAAATAAGGAGCTCGCTCAGCAAACGGCGGCGTATATGGAGGAGCTGGGGTATGTCAACGATGCCGCGTATGCCGCGAGATTGGCCGAGCGGTACAGCGTTGAACGGCTGTATCCGCGGCGGCGTGTCGTGCAAAAATTGATGGAGAAGGGTATCGCCCGCACGATGGCGGAGGAGGCCGCAGCGACGTTGGAAACTGAGGATACGGATCTGGCACTTGAATTTTTGGTGAGAAAGCGCTATACTATTCCGAAAGAGCAACACGAGGCAGACCGCATTGCCGCGGCAATGGCGCGGTACGGGTTTGCCGGTGAGGATATCCGTCGCGCCATGCGCCGATGGATGGAGGAAACAGAGAATGAGTAAAATCGGTATGGTATCGCTTGGCTGCCCGAAAAACCAAATGGACGCGGAACTGATGCTCGCGAAGCTGCGGGACGCCGGCTTTGAGCTGACGGCGGAAAGCGGTCTGGCAGACGTGGTGATCGTCAACACCTGCGGGTTTATTGAGGATGCCAAGCGGGAGGCCATTGAGAATATTTTGGAGTTTGCCCAGCTGAAAAAAGAGGGGCAGATCAAAAAGATCGTTGTGACCGGATGCTTGGCTCAGCGGTACAAGGATGAGCTGTGCCGCGAGCTGCCGGAATGTGACGCGGTGCTGGGGCTCGGTGCGAACGGCGATATCGTCGAGGTCGTACGTGAGGTGCTGGCGGATAAAACCACCGCGCGGTTTCCGGATCTGTCCTGTTGGAAGCTGGACGGTGACCGTTTGCAGACGACACCGGATTTCTTCGCCTATCTGCGTGTCGGTGACGGCTGTAATAACTGCTGTACCTATTGCGCGATCCCGCACATCCGCGGTCGGCTGCGCAGCCGTGATATGGGTACGATCGTTGAGGAAGCGCGTACCCTTGCCGAAAACGGCGTGAAAGAGCTGGTGCTCGTCGCACAGGATACCACGCTTTACGGTGCGGAACAGGACGGTGTGTCTAAGCTGCCGCAGCTGCTGAATCGTTTGTGTGAGATCGAGGGCTTGCACTGGATCCGCCTGTTATATTGCTATCCGGAGCACATCACCGACGAGCTGTTAGAGGTGATAGCCGAACAGCAAAGGGTTGTCAAGTATCTGGATATTCCGATCCAGCACGCGAGCGGTCGTGTGCTGAAGGCGATGAACCGGCCGGGCGACCGCGAGAGCTTGGCGGCGCTGATGGCGCACATCCGCGAACGTGTGCCGGGTGTGGTGCTGCGCACCACGGTGATGACCGGTTTTCCAAATGAGACCGAAGAGGATTTTGAGCAGTTGTGTGAATTTATCAAGGACGTTCGCTTTGAGCGGCTCGGTTGCTTTGCGTTCTCGGCGGAGGAGGGAACCGTGGCCGCCACGATGCGGCCGCAGGTGCCCGAAAAGGTGCGGCAGGAGCGGCGCGATATCGTGATGGAGCTGCAGACGCGCATTTCCGAGGAGTACCAGGCGGCACAGATAGGCAAGACCGTGGAGGTGCTGGTGGAATCCTTCGACCGGTACGCAGAGTGTTGGTTCGGCCGTACCTACGGTGATGCGCCGGATATCGACGGAAAAGTGTTTTTTACGACTCGTCAGCGGGTGATACCCGGTGATATCGTACAGGTGAAGATCACCGAATACATGGATTGGGATCTCGTGGGGGAACGGATATGAATTTACCGAACAAACTGACAGTTTTACGCATTATTCTGGCGCCGCTGTTTTTGCTGTTTGCCGTGTGGGAGTTTCCGTTTCACTACGCGGTGGCGCTGGTGGTGTTCATTGCCGCCGCGCTGACCGATATGTTTGACGGCAAGATCGCGCGCGCCAGAGGACTTATCACCAATCTGGGCAAGTTTTTGGATCCGCTTGCGGACAAGATGCTGACTACCGCCGCGTTTTTGGTGTTTATGGTGACCGGACAGATGAACGTGTGGGCGCTGATGATCGTGCTGACACGCGAATTTATGGTGACCTCCGTGCGACTGCTTGCCGCCAAGGACGGTACGGTCATCGCCGCCAGTATTTGGGGAAAAACCAAGACGGTGGCGCAGTTTATTGCAATCATTTACACGCTGACGGCGTTGGAATTTTCCACCTGGCAGACAGGCATGTTAGCGGCGTTCGGTTTACCGGACGCGGTGTTTTCCGTTCCGCTGATCGTCGGTGAGGTGTTTATTTGGATCTCGGTGGTGTTAACTGCCGTATCCGGCGTGGAATACGTCTATGCCAATCGGCACTTCTTCAAGGAAGAAAAATAACAGTAGACTTTTTAAAAAAATCTGCTATACTGATAGTATCAAACTGCGTTGAGCGGGAAAAGTACCCGCGCGGCACTGTGTCAGAGAGAGGATGTCACCGGCTGAAAGCATCCTTGACAGGGCGGCGGCGAACATGCACCCGTGAGCAGGCAGGGGGAACGGTGTATCTCAGTATCCCTGCCCGGCAGCCGCCGTTACCGGCTTTTGAGTGAAACACGAAGTGGAACCGTGCCTTGCACCTTCGTCGCGAATGATCGCGACGAAGGTGTTTTGTTTTATAGGAGGGTAGCTATGTTCGAACGGTTAAAAGAGGATATTGCCGTTGTACGCGAAAAGGATCCTGCGGCGCGATCGACTCTGGAGATCTTATTGCTATATAACGGATTGAAGGCGGTGCGCGCGCATCGGCGCGCCAACTGGTGCTACCGACACGGCCTTAAGTTCTGGGCGCGCGTGATCTCACAGAACATTGTGCGGCGCACCGGTATTGAGATCCACCCCGCGGCAACGATCGGACGGCGGTTGTTTATTGACCACGGTACCGGCGTTGTGATCGGTGAAACCACCGTGATCGGCGACGACTGTACGTTGTATCAGGGTGTGACGCTTGGCGGTACCGGTAAGGATAAGGGGAAACGCCACCCCACGCTCGGCGATCACGTGATGGTGGGCGCGGGCGCTAAGGTGTTAGGCCCTATTGAGATCGGAAATAATGTGCGCATTGCCGCGGGAGCGGTGGTATTGCAGGATATTCCGTCGGATTCCACGGCTGTCGGTGTGCCGGCGCGGGTGGTGCGGCGGCACGGTGAAAAGGTGCCGGAGCTGGATCAGGTACACATTCCCGATCCGGTTGCACAGGAGATCCAGCGGCTTGAGCAGCGCATTGACGACTTATTACAAAACGGAGGGAAATCGATATGAAGATCTACAATACCATGGCAAGAGAAAAGGAAGAGCTCGTCACCATCGAACCGGGTGTGGTGCGCATCTATGCGTGCGGCCCGACCGTATACAACTACATTCACATCGGCAACGCGCGTCCGCTTTGCGTGTTTGACGTGCTGCGTCGGTATCTGGAATGGCGCGGGTATACCGTCAAATTTGTGCAGAATTTTACCGACATTGACGATAAGATCATTCGCCGCGCAAACGAGGAAAGCGTGACCTACGACGTCATCGCTGAGCGGTATATCGACGAGTTTTGGAAGGATGCGAAGGGGCTCGGCGTGCGCGAGGCGACGGTGCACCCGCGCGCGACCGAAAATATGAACGAGATCATTGATATCATCCGCACGCTGGAGGAAAAAGGCTACGCGTACAAGGCGGAAAACGGCGACGTGTATTTCCGCACCCGCAAGGATGAGGGCTATGGCAAGCTGTCGCATCAGCCGATCGACGATCTGGAATCCGGTGCGCGTATCGGTGTCGGCGAGGAGAAGGAGGACGCACTCGATTTTGCACTGTGGAAAGCGGCAAAGCCGGGCGAGCCGTTCTGGGAATCGCCGTGGAGCGAGGGCCGTCCGGGCTGGCACATTGAGTGTTCTGCGATGGCACGCCGCTATCTCGGTGAGTCCATTGACATTCACTGCGGCGGGCAGGATCTGATCTTCCCGCATCATGAAAACGAGGTAGCGCAGAGCGAGTGCTGTAACGGTGCTCCGTTTGCGCGGTACTGGATGCACAACGGGTATATCAACGTGGATAACAAGAAGATGTCCAAGTCGTTGGGCAATTTCTTCACGGTGCGTGATGTAGCGGAGAAGTTCGGGTATGAGCCGATCCGGTTTTTCCTCATTTCGTCGTCCTATCGCAGCCCCATCAACTACAACAACGAGAGTATCGAGCAGGCAAAAGCGGCGTTGGATCGGTTGTATAACTGTCTGAATGGGCTGGAGTTTGCCCTCAAAAACGCGCCCGCGGGCGAAGCGGACGCGGCGGCGCTTCAATTCTGTGACAAACGCCGCGAGCAGTTTATCCAGGCAATGGATGACGATCTGAACACTGCGGACGGCATTTCCGCCGTGTTTGAGTTGGTTAAAGATTGCAATCGGATGATCGCTGACGGTCATCCCACCGAGGGGAGCTGCAAAGCGGCACTTTCGTTGTTTGAGGAGCTGACCGAGGTGCTGGGCTTGCTGTACAACCGTCAGGTCGGCGGTGACGACGCCGAAATCGAAGCCTTGGTCGAACAACGCCGTGCGGCGCGCGCCGAGAAGAACTGGGCCGAGTCGGATCGGATCCGTGACGAGCTCAAGGCAATGGGCGTTGTGGTGGAGGATACACCGCAGGGCATGAAATGGCACCGCGTATGAGAAAACGATTTGTAAAAGCGCTGATCTACGCCGCAATGACGATCGGATTTTTGATTTTTGTTTTGGTATATCATGGCGGTGTGCATAAAACGGATCAGATCGAAGTATCCTATTTTCAGGCACAACGCTTGATCTTTATCGCGAGCGCGGTACTGCTCGGTGTCGGGATATCGCTGCGCAAGCACCTAGCATCGGATGCGTTGTTTTTATCGTTGCTCGGTGGTGCGTTGCTGATCGCGTTTTTGGTGATGTTTCTGCTGTTCGGCGGCATGACGGGAGCGTTTGACGCAACAGGCTATGCGGCGGCGAATGCGCAGCTGGTCATTCTGGACGGCGCGGTTATCGCCTGCTTTGTGCGATGTGCGGTGCTGAGCGCGGGCTTGCGCGATGCCGTGCCCGCACAGAGATGGACGGCGCGGTTGACTTGCGCAGCACTTGCCGTCGCCATGGTGTGCCTGATCATCACGGGATACGGTACCCGCTTTGTCAAGTATGACGAAGCTGCTCTGGAAGGGTATGGCTATTCCGAGTATTAGGAGATAGGGTATGTTATCAAAGGCAGAATCCATTACGATGCAGTTGTCCGGTGTGCACGATGTTGCCACGCAGAGGGCAGCGACACAGGTGCTCAAAAGTATAAACGGTGTGCGTTCGGTGTCGGTGGACCGACGCAGTGCGGTCGCCGATGTGACCTTTTTGCCGGAAAAGACCACCGTGCCGACCCTGACACAGGCGTTGGCAGAAGCCGGATTTTCGGTGATATGAGGAAAGCCGCCCAGAGGGCGGCTTTTTTATGTGTGCGGGGAAGGCGTTTTGAGTTCTTCATAGGAGGAGCGAAGTGTTTCACAGGAGTTGTGGAACAGCTCCCGCTCCTCCTCGTTTAAGGCGATCTCATGGATTCGGCGGACACCGTTGCGGCAGATGATGCAGGGGACGCCCACAAACACGTCGTGTTCACCGTACTCGCCGAGCAGCTTGGCAGACACGGTTATTACGCTGTTTTCATCGCCTAAGATGGCTTTCGTGATACGCGTCAGCGACATGCCGATGCCGTAGTAGGTGGCGTTCTTTGCACGGATGATCTTTTGGGCGGCATCGCGCACCTCGTTTTCCACACGGTGCAGGTCGTCCCAGCTGCTGTAGCCGTGAGGCGGATCCGAGCAGATATCCGCGAGCGGGCGGGTGGCGATAGTCGCTTTTGACCACGGAACGAATTCGCTGTCGCCGTGTTCACCGATGACGTACGCGTGGACGTTGCGCGGATCGACCTCTAACAGATCGCCCAGTAAATACCGCAGGCGGGCGGTGTCCAGTGCGGTGCCGCTGCCGATGACACGGCGAGGATTAAAGCCGGAGAGGGCACAGGTGATCTGTGTCATGATATCCACCGGATTGGTGGCGACCAGAAAAATGCCGTTGAAGCCGGAACATACGACGGGGCCGATGATCGACTCAAACACTTCGGCGTTGCGGCGCAGAAGATCCAAACGGGATTCCCCCGGTTTCTGCGGCACACCGGCGCAGATCACCACGATATCGGCGTTTTCGCAGTCGCGATAATCACCGGCGTAGATCCGCATCGTGGAGGCGGCAAAGGCAAGACCGTGATTGAGGTCCATCGCCTCGCCTTCTGCGCGCTCACGGTTTCGGTCGATCAGCACCAGCTCATCACAAACGCCTTGATTCAGCATAGCGTACGCGTAGCTCATCCCTACCATACCGGTGCCCACGAGTACGATCTTGCGGTTGTCTCGAACCATAAAAAATCCCTCCTGCACAGTAGTATGTGCAGGAGGGGGTTGAAATACTCAGTTCGCTTGTACGGACAAGGTGTATTCCCGCGGCGTCATACCGGTGGCTTGCTTGAAGTGACGGGAAAAATACTGCACGGAGGTATAGCCGAGATCGTCTGCGATCTGGGTGATGTTGCCGTTGCTTTCTCTGAGCAGGATCTTCGCCTGATCGATCTTCAGCTTGCGGTAGTATTCCATAACGCCAAGTCCCGTGACGGATTTGAAAATGGTTTTCAGATTGGTGGCGCTTTGCGCGGAGTATTGACAAATGGTGGAGAATGAGAGGTTATCGCTCAGGTGCTCCTCCATATAGCGGATGATGCGGCTCACCAGGTCGTTATCCGAGCGGGTCTTGATGGACGAGGACGGCTTCGGGCGCTCGCTTTCGGGCGAGGCGTTGCGAACCATATCGATCAACAGGGTCTCCAGATATAAATTGATGAGTTGTTCGCTGCCAAACGGCGCCTGTGGGTCGCGGGGCATCTGCAGGGTATACGGGTCGCCGAGCGGGCCGGTAAAGGCACGCCTGCCTTCCTCAATGATCCGCGCCAACAGTTCGCGTTGACGGGCGGTGACAAAGGTGATCTTATTTTCAAAAAACGCCATCGCGGGGGAGCGAGAGACAAAGGTCACGATCACCACGTTCGGTGCGACGGTGCCGTTGGCGTACAGGTTGTGAAACTCGTTCGGTTTGTGAAAAATGACTTGTCCCTGTGTCAGCTCAAAGCCCTGATCCTCGGACAGGACCTCCAGGCGGCCTTTGTCCACATACACGAGCTCCCAGAAATCGTGCTTTTCACCCTCGAACACATAGTCTTTTGCGTGTTCAAAGTAGTGTACGGTGACGATGGCGTCCACCGAGATCTCACGACGCATAACGGTGGGAATGTAATCCGGCATGAAAAGGCCTCCTTTCTAAAGATCGTGTTGAACGGCGATCTGCTCACCGTTCTTATAATAGACGCGCGGTACGCGTTTGCCGATATCGCATAGGGATTCATACGGAATCGTCAGACAACAGGCAGCATAATCTTCTACGGTGACGCCGTCTGCACCGAACACCGTGACCGTCATGCCTTCTCGGATGTCCGGAATATCGGTGACATCGATCATGCATTGGTCCATGCACACGCGACCGACTATCGGCGCCGTCCGTCCGTTGACGGCGACCTTGTAGCTGCCGGATGCGAGCCGCAGCAGGCCGTCCGCATAGCCGATCGGCAAGGTGGCAAGAACGGAAGGTCGGTCGCAGGTGAAGGCGTGACCGTAACTGACGGCCGTGTCGGCGGGCACGGTCTTGATCTGCGAGATGACGGTCCTGAGCGCCATGGCGTTGCGCAACGGTGCGAAGCCCGCCATTTCAGCGGAGGGGGGTGCACCGTACAGGACAATACCGGCTCGCACCATATCGAGATGCATTTCCGGAAAGCGCAACGCGGCGGCGCTGTTACAGCAGTGCCGTACGGAGAAGGTGATACCGCGTGCCGCCAGTGCGTCCAGCGTATCGGTGAATCGGCGGAATTGACGGTGGGTGAGGTCGTCGCCGCGTTTCTCGTCTGCTATTGCAAAATGGGTGAAAATACCGTCCGCTTGCAGGTGCGGCAACGAGCAGACACGAACGAGCTCATCGATCGGCGCAGCACTTTCGTTCTGGCAGAAAAAGCCGACGCGTGACATCCCGGTATCCAGCTTGATGTGAACCCGAACCGTGACGGCTGCCGCTGCCGCCTCCTGTTCGAGTCGATCGGCATAACCGCCGTCTAAAACCGTTTGGGTGACGTCGTAGGCGGCCAGAGCTTTTGCGTGTTCGGGAGGGGTGTAGGCGAGGATCAGGATCGGGGCGGAAATACCGCTTTTGCGCAGCTGGATCGCTTCGTCTAAATTGGAAACGCCGAAGAAGGGCGCGCCCGCAGCGGCAAGCTCTTTAGCGACATGAACGGCACCGTGCCCGTAAGCATCTGCCTTGACGACTGCCATGCAGTGACAGTCGGGCGAAAGGCGGTCACACACGGCTTGATAATTCTGCCGCACAGCATCCAGGTCGATATCCGCCCAGGTGCGGTGTAAAATATCGGTCACAATGAACGCCTCCCTCTTAAATTCGAACTTACTCCAGTATCCAGTATAACGAATACAAGAAAAATAATCAAGTAAAAAATCACAGATCGGCGACAGAAAAGGCAAAAAATCGCTCAGCGTCACCGGCTTTTTCACGTCAACGTTCATATCCTGCATATTGATCGGTTTCGCTAATATACCTATAATCGGGTTTGGTATGGCACGGCCGCGTCTAATGCGTAACTTTTTGCACAACGGTGGTTGACGGCAACCCGTTTTTTCGGTATAATAAACATATCTGTATGAGAAAGGTGGTGCGGGAGTGAATCCGAAATTACGAGAAAAGACGCTTGAATCTCTTTCTGCGGTTCTTCCGATCACCGGCATCATGTTACTTATCAGCATTGCGCTGGTTCCGTTGGAATTGGGAACCATGGTGATGTTTCTCGTCGGTGCGGTGCTGCTCATTTTCGGTATGGGATTTTTCCAGTTAGGTGCCGAAATGTCGATGACGCCGATCGGTGAGGGCATCGGTGTCCAGATGACCAAGACGAAACATTTCGCGGTCGTGCTGTTGATCGGGTTCGTAATGGGGGTCATTATCACCATTTCCGAGCCGGATCTGCAGGTGCTTGCCGAGCAGGTACCGTCGATCCCGAATATGACACTGATCCTCACGGTGGCGGTCGGTGTAGGCTTGTTTCTCGCGCTGGCGATCGCGCGTATTAAGTTCCAGATCGATCTGTCGCGATTGCTGATCGTGCTGTATGTACTGCTTATCGGTATATCGTTTTTTGTGCCCAAGGAGTTTTTAGCGGTCGCTTTTGATTCCGGCGGCGTGACCACCGGCCCGATGACGGTGCCGTTTATCATGGCGATGGGCGTCGGTCTGGCTTCCCTGCGAAGCGATCGTAACTCCGCAAGCGATAGCTTCGGTCTGGTGGCACTGTCCAGCATCGGTCCGATCCTGGCGGTGCTGGTGCTCGGCTGTTTCTTTAAGCCGTCCGAGGCGGTGTATTCGCTCGGAGAAGTGGCGTCTGTTGAAACCACACGCGACGTGGTGCAGGTATTTGCTACCGAGCTGCCGGTATATATCGCGGAGGTATCGGTGTCGCTGTTTCCGATCGTGCTGGTGTTCATCCTGTTTCAGTTGATCACACGGCGGTATCACAGACGGCAGGTTAAGCGTATTGTCGTGGGTGTGATCTATACCTATGTCGGACTGGTGTTGTTCTTGTGCGGTGTCAACGTCGGATTCGCACCGGTGGGCGCGGCGCTCGGCAAGGCACTCGCGTCGTTGCCGTATAATTGGGTGCTGGTGCCGATCGGTATGCTGATCGGTTACTATATCGTCAAAGCGGAGCCTGCTATTCAGGTGCTCAATCATCAGGTCGAGAATGTTACAAACGGTGCGATCTCGGTCAAGGCGATGAACCGCTCGATGTCCATCGGTGTGGCTATCAGTATCGGTCTTGCCATGCTGAGGGTGCTGCTGAACATTCCGATCCAGTGGATCATTGTGCCGGGGTATGTGATCGCGCTGGTAATGTCGTTATTTGTACCGAAGATCTTTGTCGGTATTGCGTTTGACTCCGGTGGCGTTGCAAGCGGCCCGATGACCTCGACCTTCCTGTTGCCGCTGAGCATCGGCGTTTGCCAGGCGCTCGGCGGAGATCTGATGACCGACGCGTTCGGCGTGGTGGCGCTGGTGGCGTTGACCCCGCTGATCGCGATACAGATCATGGGCCTGGTGTATCGGCTCAAGACCGATAAGCTGCAAAAACGCGCGGCAGTACATCCCGGACTTACCGCCGACAGCGATACCATTATCGATTGGGAAGAGGGGGTCGTTTGATGGAGCGGCATGACACCTATCAGCTGTTGATGCTGATCGCGACACCAAAGCTGGCGGATGACGCGGCGGAGATGTTTTTAAAAAGTGCGCTGCCTATCCAGTATCGGCTTGGCGCCGAGGGAACGGCATCCAGTGAGATCATGGATACATTGGGGCTTGGCAGTATTGATAAGGGCGTACTTATCAGCACGGTGCCGGAATCCTTCGGCCGTGTGATGCTCGGTATGCTGCATTCGGAGCTACGGCTCGATGCGGTAAACAGCGGCATTGCGTTTACCATACCGCTTACGGCGGCGAACAACCTACTGCTTCGTATGATGCAAAAAACCGCTGAAGAGAGCACACGACCGGAACGGGGAAAGGGTGAGAACACGATGACAGACAGAACACATACACTGATTGCGGCGATCGTAAACCGCGGTTTCAGCAGCGAGGTCATGGATGCAGCCCGCGCGGCTGGTGCCGGCGGCGGAACGGTCGTGCACAGCCGCAGTATCGGCAGCGAGGATGCGACCGCCTTTTGGGGGCTGAGTGTACAAGAGGAAAAGGATATCGTGCTCATTCTTGCCGACGTGGGAAGCAAAGTGGCGATCATGAGTGCTGTCAGCGAGAAATGCGGCATGCACAGTGAGGCGAACGGCCTTGTGCTGTCGTTGCCCATTGATTCAGTGATGGGACTGTAAAACAACTCAAGCAAAAAGCGAGGGGAGACCCCTCGCTTTTTTAGTTGCCGTTCAGAACGGACAACACCTTATTTTTGATATCCAACATTCCTTGAACCGTGGGATGGCCGAAATCTTTTTCAATGTGATCGAACGCGACGGCGGTGATGCCGTGCCGCTTGCTGACGGTGCGTAATGCATCGACAATTTCGGGCTTCAGGTGTGTGTTGATGAGGCAGTAGATAGTGGCGTTGGGCAGGGTGTCCCGCAGGAGTTTAAAAAAGTGGCGGATCGCGGGCAGGACGCAGTAGAGATCTGTGCCGTCCGGCTCGCCGAGCGGTGCGTTCGCGCAGCTGTCGTTGGTGCCGCCGAACACGAACACGGTGTCGATTCGGTTTTTCTCGAAGAAGCCGTTTTCGATCAGCTCGTTTAACCGATAGATGAAGGAGGACGAGCGGGAACAGTCGGTATTGTTATAGCCGGTGTACCCGATGGGGGAGCCCGACCAGCTGTTGTTCAGCACCAAATTCAAGTTCGCTTCTTTTGCCACTTGGTGCCACCAGGTTTGCGTTACGTCGGCAACGTCGGTTTTACCGCAATTCCCGTTTTCGGGATACCACGCGGCATAGCCTTCCGGAATATATCCGCGAAAGGTGGAATAGCTGTCGCCGAAAATGATCGTGTTGTTTGCCATCGCGCTATGCTCCTTTATTTGCCGTCGGCAGATATTTGCTCTTAGTATAATTGCTAACAGCAGAAAAGTAAAGCGGTAATTATCATTCGCAGGCACATTTTCCTCATAACCGAAAGAAAACGTGATACTTATAGGTAGAAAACTAGGCGGAAACGCCAAAAAACCGGATGAACAGTTCTGTTCATCCGGTTTTTTTGTGTTTACTTGGCCAGATACGTGGAATAAATGAGAGAGTCATCCTCGCACTGGACCATCACGGCGTCATTTGCAATTTCCTCTGCCGTTCTGACATCGCTGAACAGATGCACCGAATATATGGTTCCCTTGAAATTCTGATAATTGGTGGTTCTCGCATCGCCGCCGATGCAGAAGCCTTCGCGAATGTCCGGGATAGCGGCGGTCAGCGTAGCCGTTTCCACCAAGGCACCGTTCACATATAGGTTAGCCGTGGATCCGTCGATCGTGACGGCAAGATGTGTCTTGTTCTCAGAGCGAACATCGGTTGTAAACTGCACGGTATACGCCGCGTGGTTCGTCCTGTAATAGAATCTGGGCAAGCCGTTGTTGTAGATTTCCAGATTTATTACATTTTTCCCCTCTGCCGTGTAGTTGCCAACCAGGACACCGCCTCGGTCATTAAACGACGGCGAAAGCTGGAACATTACCTCGAAGCTCACGGGGCTCGCGGCAAGGGTTTCCTCAACAGAGAGAATGTCTTGATGTGTTTCAAAACTCATACCCAGCGGTACGTAGTCGATCGTTTCGCCGACTCGTTCGGGATCACTGACCGACTTATACGCCGTCACCATACCGCAGGCCGTACATTCGGTGTGATAGATTCCGTGAACACCTTCTCCGGGAGCGATATCCACGATCCAATCACTTAACGAATGTCCTTCGATGCCGTTACCGTTGGGGCAAACCTCGTCGGCAACCGTCATATCGTACAGCAGTTCGTCTGCCGTATGGGAAACGCCGAGCATATCTGCCGCAATTTCCTCCGGTGTTCTGGCATCCGCAAAGAGCGCAAGTGAGTATACAATACCTTTAAAATACTGTGCGTTGCCCGTTCGGTTGTCGCCGCCAATGTTGAATCCATCGGTGGTGCTTGCAAACGCCACGGTTAGTTTTGTGCTCTCTACTGCCTCGCCGTTCAAGTACAAGGTGGCGATATCACCGTTTACGGTAACGGCAAGATGCACCATTTCCTTCGAACGAATGTCGGTGGAGAAGATGTGGTCGAAACGAACACCGTTTGAAATATAGAACAGACGCACCCTGCCTCCGGTATATATCTCAACATTGAGCTGATCTTCAGCGCCGTTCGTGTAGTTACCGAACAAAACACCGGCTCTGTCGTTTTGATTCAGCGGAACACGCAACCAAGACTCGACTGTCAAAGGCGTGCTGTTCAATGCCGGAAGCTCCATAACCGTATCTTCGGAGAACCGCTTTCCTTCGGGCTCCTCCGTGGTTTCGGGGACAAAGATGCCGGCGAGGATGACATCCCCATCGTTCGCAACGACTTGTGAAATGCTGTCTTTTTGAATTTCCTCAGCGGTTCTCACATCACGGAAGAGGGATACAGAATACATCGTTCCCTTAAAATACTGCGTGTTATCGACGCGGTTGTCACCGCCGATACGAATGTTGGTAAGCGTGGTGGGAATCTCAACGGCAAGCGTCGCGCGTTCCGTTTCTACACCATTCACATACAGTACAGCGGTATTACCGTAAGCGGTTACGGCAATATGTACAGGATCATCCGAGCGGATGTCGGTGTTGAAAATATGCTCCGCTCTCACCCAGCCGTTTAGGCAGTAAAGCCGGATCCGGCCTCCCTCATAAACCTCGAGGTTCATCTGGTTGGGGGAGTTATTGCCATAGTTGCCGACGATCACGCCACCTCTGCCGGAAAAGCTTGGTGAAACCTGAATCGTTGCCTCCATGGTTACGGGAACCGCGTTATTGCAATTTTCAACAGCAAGGTTGCTGTCGGCCGTAAAGGTCTGCCCCAAGGGATCCGCAATATTGTTAATGACCCGGTCATCGCTGAGATAATAGGAAGCGATCAGTCCTTGATCGGTTCCTGCCACAACTGCCTTATCCTTCACGATTTGTTCCGCGCTTCTCACATCCGAGAACAGATGAACAAATGCGATCTGCCCCTTGAAATACTGGGTGTTATCCGTACGGTTATCGCCGCCGATACGCAGATTTGATAGGCTGACAGGGAACGGAACCGTGAGCGTCACCTGCTCGGCTTTTTCACCATCCACATATAGGGTGGCGGTATCCTCTTCCACCGTCAGCGCAAGGTAGACAAACCCGCCTGTGCGTATGTCTGTTTCAAATACATGGTCGAAGCGCCGATACTTGGACATATAGAAAAGTCTGACTTGACCGTTATTATAAATCTCCAGTGAAAACTGATTGGCATTTACGTTATCGTAGTTGCCGACGATAACACCGGCTCTGCCCGAAAGATCCTCAGGGACGAACACACTGGCTTCTATGGTATGAGGAGCGACAGAACTGACGCTTTCGACTGTGACCGCGTTGGTTTCATCAAACCCTCTTCCAAAGACATAAACATCCGCGAGGTCACCGATATCCTGTGCGGAATACACCGTTGAATAGAGCAGCTCGTCTTCTTCAGACGATACAAAAACCATATCGCGCAAAATCTCTTCTGCTTCTCTCACATCGGCAAAAAGGCTCACTGAGTAGATCGTTCCCTTAAAATATTGGGGATTGCCCGCTCTGTTATCACTGCCGATCTTTAGGCCTTCCACTTTTTCGGGCATGGCAAGCGACAGCTCCTTGGTGTCAACAAGCACTCCGTTCATATAAAGCTTCGCTTGGTTGCCGTCTGCGGTGACCGCAATATGTACCGGCTCATCGGAACGAATGTCCGGATCAAATACACAACTGACATAGCCATAGCCGTTGATATAGTAAAGTCTGACCCTGCCTTCGGTATAGATCTCCAGATTCAACTGATTATCCTTAACCGACTCATAGTTGCCAACGATAACACCGCCTCTGCCCGAAACGGTCTTCGGGACGTGAAGCTTTGCCTCGATCGTGAGAGGCGTTTGGTCAACACTAAGCCGCGTGTGCGAGGAATCCTCGGCGGTAAAGGTTTTTCCCTGCTCTTGCTTATAGGAAGTAATGCACTCCTTACCGTCTATCACCGAATACTCTCTCGCCCCAAGAAGCTCGCCGCAGACAGGACAGTTCTGTTTCTGGATGCCTTTTTTGCCTTCCTGTGCCTCAAGATGTACCGTCCATTCACCGGCGTGATGTGCTGTTCCGGTGGTTATGGTCTTGCCGCACTCGGTACATTCCTTATAGTAGTACCCATCCTCGGCTTCGCTGGCATAGTATGCCTTTTCTTCGCCATAGGCGTGTTCAACAAGTCCCGTGGTAGTGTTTTCCGCAAGCGTGAAGAATACGCTATCCTCATGGCATTCCGTCTCTTTGATCACCAACGCAAAGTTGGACTGATAATACATCGAACCGCTGTGCACGTTCATCGAGT
>CAYZXC010000020.1:4223-16658 GCA_964482275.1 uncultured Eubacteriales bacterium | reverse complement strand
TACATCTGCTTCGGCATTTGCAGGAAAACGACCGCAACATTCTCGAACTGCTTTCTTCCGAAAATAACGAGATATTTATCCGCTATTTCAAAAGCAATCTCAAAAAGCTGATCGTATCCCAGTATGCCGAAAAGGGCGCATTAAAAAGCGCCGTCTTGCCGGAGGATTACCTTGTCAACCACCTCTCATCTTCTTTTGTAGAGGCTGTCAGCTGGTGGCTTGCCGGAGGGCGACAGGAAACGCCGGAAACCATCACCGAGTATTTTTTAGCGACTGTCGAGCCGATTTTACAAGAGAGGGGATAGACAGTATGGTGTATACCGTCACCTGTAATCCCGCGTTGGATTATGTTATGCAGGTGCCGCATCTGCAGATGCACGATATCAACCGCTCCGAGCGGGAATACTTGACCTATGGCGGAAAGGGGATCAACGTGTCCGCTGTGTTGGCACGGCTTTCCGTGCCTACACGTGCACTTGGTTTTACGGCGGGGTTTATGGGCGAAAAGCTGAAAAGTCTGCTCACCGCCGAGGGCATCGTATGCGATTTCGTGGAGCTGTCGGCGGGGGAGACCCGTATTAACGTAAAGATCCGCACCGATGCCGAGATCGATATCAACGCCGGCGGTCCGCCGGTGGGTGAGGCGGATATTGACCGCCTTCAGCAAAAGCTGGAGATGTTGCGTCCCGGCGATGTGCTGGTGCTGGCCGGCACCGTTCCAAGCGGATTGCCGCAGGATCTGTACGTGCAGATGCTACGCCAGTTGGAGGGGCGAGAGGTGCTCACCGTGGTGGATGCCGAGAAAGAGTTACTGCGCGATACGTTGCCCTATCGGCCGTTTCTTATCAAGCCGAATCATCACGAGCTGGGCGCTCTGTTCGGAAAAGACTTGCACACCGTTGAGGAGATCGTTTGGTGTGCGCGACAGCTACAGCAAGAGGGAGCGCGGAACGTGCTCGTTTCCCGCGCGGAGGGTGGTGCCCTTCTCGTGGACGAAACCGGCATCTGCCGCACCATCGGTAACGCGCCCGGTACACTGCGCAGCTCGGTGGGGTGCGGCGACAGTATGGTCGCCGGTTTTATCGCCGGTTGGCTGCAACAAAAAGACTATGCGTATGCGTTGCGGTTGGGTGCCGCTTGCGGAAATGCGACGGCGTTTTCAGACACCTTGGCTACCAAGGCCGAGATCGACGCGACACTCGCGTATCTGCTCGACAAAGGAGAAGTTGTATAAAAAGATCGTTCCTTCCGGTTCACTCCGACGACGCACTGCATTATGAAAAAACGGGGTTACGGATCAACAAACTCGAAGTTGCCAATTATTGCGCAATTACACGCAATTTCATTTGCCGATACTACTCCTTACAAAAATAGAACGCGATGCAATCGTCAATGCCGTCAACTCCCTTTTGCTTGGAGGTAGCGGTGTTGATGGTGCCATTCACAAAGCAGCCGGAAAGAAAAAAGAATACGAGCTGGGTGATAAGTGATGAAAACAATTATTAAAACGCCCTTCAAATGTTATAAGAACGGATTGACGATACGCGGCTTTGAGTATCGCCCCGGTGGTGACGATCTGCCCATCGCTGTGATCTCCCACGGATTTATGGCAAATCACAAGACCGTGGTGCAGTACGCAAAGCTGTTTGCAGAGCTCGGCTTCGCCGCCTATTGTTTTGATTTTTGCGGCGGATGCGTGATCGGCGGCAAGAGTGACGGCAAGACGACCGATATGTCGGTCCTCACCGAGACGGAAGATCTCAAGGCGGTGATCGCCTATGCAAAAGGGCTGCCCTACACCGATGAGAATACGCTGGTCCTGATGGGCTGCAGTCAAGGCGGTTTCGTCTCGGCGCTGACGGCGGCTGAGCTAAAGGAGCAGGTAACGAAGCTCGTGCTGTTCTATCCGGCTTTTTGCATTCCCGACGATGCGCGGGCAGGCAAGATGATGTGGGCAAAATTTGATCCTGCGAATATACCCGAAATCGTTCGTTGCGGTCCGATGAAGCTCGGCCGTTGCTATATGGCAGATGTTATCAATATGAACCCGTTTGAAGAAATTAAGGAATATGACGGCGATGTGCTGATCGTCCACGGCACGAAGGATAAGATCGTCAACGCGAGCTACGCCGAAAGAGCCGTGGCGGTATATAACGCCCGTGAAAACGGAACGGCAAAGCTGTATTTCATCGATGGCGGTGGGCATATGTTCTCCCAAAAGCACGATGTGTCGGCGATCAGTATTCTGCGCGATCATATACAAAATAACGAATGAAAAAGCCGCTTGAATTCAAGCGGCTTTGCTGTTTGTACGGGATATTCTTGTAGATCGATCTTGAGAATAATATCCGTGAGGCAGCGAATCCCGATACAAAGATGTCCCCTTACAGTGTGTCAACAAAAATAGTTTTGCTATGCACGAAAATGCGCCCTGTTTTTCATGCCGTACGGTACACACTGGTAAAGGGGCGCATCATGAAGAACGTTTTTAGATATACCGGGCTTTTGACGGTGGGGCTGCTTACGGCTGTTATCGTATATCCGTTTTTGCACGAAGCCGGACACTCGGTAACGGCATGGTTAGCAGGAGCAACCGTTATGGATTTTGAACTTTTTCCCTTGCCGTATATTTTGTGCGAAATCACGGAGGTAGACACACTCGGACTTGTTTTCATTGCTCTTTCGGGCATGTATTTCCCCTTGATCGTTTCCTTTTTGTTTTGCAAAAGGTTTTTTTGGCTCTGGTATGGCACGATGGTCACACGCTGTATTTCTTTGTTGTCTTTTATGATTTCGCTCGTCACACTCGCTTTCTATCACGTTGGGATCATAATAGAAGACGAAGATATCGTACAGGCCGTACGTGTTTGGAACGAGGGAGAGTTGTTTCTTGCCATAGTTATGATTTTAACCGTACTTCTGACCGTTGGTTCCATCATTAAACAGAAACCGCTCTGCAGGATCTTAAACTACTTTGAAGACTTGAAATAAAAGCGACTGTAACAACATGTTACAGTCGCTTTTTGCTCTCATTACTACCAGACACTTTCCCATAGGTGTCGGGTGAAATAAAAAAGCCTCCTCATCCGTGAGAAGGCAGAAAGCGTTTTGCGTAGAACTATAGGTTCTAAAAACTGAAATTTGACATACTAAGACACCATTTCCAGAATATTTTAACATCGAAATACCTATCTGTCAATAAAAACGGCCCGATTTTTTGCGTTTTTACCGGCAATTTGTCGAATTCTGCTTATATGGCTACCTGTTTTATAATGATATGTGGTCAAATATATGGTCAATCTATTTCATTCAATGAAAGGGGCAATCGTATGCCACGAAGAGGCGATAATCTGCACAAACGTAACGATGGGCGCTGGGAGGGGCGGTATAAAGACGGATTCAAAGCGGATGGTTCCGTCAAATACAGCTCGGTATATGCTCCCACTTTTTCTGAGTGCAAATCCAAATTAGAACAGGCAAGATCCAACTTTGCACGCGCGCAGCGGAAAGAGGTGGACAGGATATTTTCCAAAGTGCTGTGGCTTTGGTTAGGATCCAATAAAATACGGTTGAAAGGTGCCACGGAAACAAAATACCGAAACATTATTGAAACACACATTATTCCGGTGCTCGGCGGGATCAAAATGTCTCAAATCAACGCCATACTTGTTAATTCTTTTTTAGAGAACAAATTGCAGTGCGGCGGTATCAGAGACGGAAAGGCGTTGTCGGCATCTTATGTAAAAACAATGGCCGTTATAATAGAGGCCGCAATCAACTTCGCGGTTGCAGAAGGCTGGTGTACACCGCTGAAAACGCCGATTCACAAGCCGACCGTTTTAAAGAACGAGCCTACCGTCTTAACCAAAAATGACGAGGATGTGTTAATGAACGTGTTGTTGCATGAGCAAAGCGGCGTATCAATCGGCACGTTGATCGCGTTAAGCACCGGTATGCGTATTGGAGAGGTTTGTGCGCTACAGTGGAGCGATGTGGATTTTGTAAATAATATCATTCATATCAGGCACACGATCTCCAGAGTTATTGATGGCGCAAAACACAAAACAAAGCTGATACTTGATACGCCGAAAACGCTGTCGTCCCAAAGAGATTTGCCAATGTCAGATTTGCTGAAAAAAGCGTTGATGTCGGCACATAGCACTCGCAGTTCGCCTTTCGTTGTTTCGAATACCGCTAATTTTGTCGGGACGAGAACGTTTGATCATCAGTATCGGAATCTGCTTAAAAAGCACAACCTACCTATTGTTAATTTCCATACCTTGCGGCACACCTTCGCCACGCGTTGTGTCGAGGTCGGGACGGATGCCAAAACATTAAGTCGTTTGTTAGGGCATTCTACCGCCACTATATCGTTAAATGTTTATGTTCACCCATCGATGGACGCCATGAAACAACAGATGGATCTGCTATATGGTTCAGCGTAAAATGGTCAAAAATATGGTCAATGCGGTACGGAACGCCCCTTGTTTGCGGGGTCGCCGCGTTTGTTTGCATAGAACCTATAGTTCTACGCAAAACAATAACTAGCAAATATCATTGTGTGAAAAATACTGAAAAATATTTAAATGATTTTTTGATTTGTATAAGAGGTATTTATATGAAAACAATAAAACCATTTACCTTGATACTAGCATTCATTGTTACACTATTAACTTTTTCTGCATGTTCTAATGAAAATATGACCGGAATTTCTTCTGAACGCAATGATGCTGATACCATATCCAATGATTCGGGACTTATAGCAAAAAAAGTTGGTAATATAAAAATAAGCGATTTGAAATTTGGTAATGGTATTTATTACATTGATGATAACAAAAAATATGGTGTGTTGTCATTAGATGGTAAAATTGATACCGGTGCAAAATATTTTAACTGCGAAACTATAGGAAATTATTTACAGGTTACCGCTGGCATTCCGAATGATTGGTCTGACATTGATGCAATTAACAGTGTTGGTATTATTAATCATGATGGTGAGATAGTTATACCTACTGAATATGCGATGTTCAAAATATTAAATGACAGGTATATACAAGTTGTAAAGGCAACTGAACGTAGTTATTCTAAAGATGATTACTTATTTAGGTACACAGCAGAATTGATTAGCACTTGGGGAGAGGAGGATGACGCTATTCTATTTAATGGCACTTGGGCAGTTTATGATATAGTAGCAGGTAAAGAGGTAAAAGGTATATTTGGTACAAAAGCGACAAGTGTATCCGCATGTGGGAATTATGTTAAATATATTGCGGACGATGGAGAAGAACGTATTGTAAATGCCAACGGTGCAAGTCTTCCAAAAGAAGCAACTTTATTTTCCAATGGGTCTTATGTGACAGAATCAGAAACAACAGGAATACTTTATGACACTAACGATAATGTGCTGTTTGAGTATTCGCTTGATGATTATAAACCTACAAGCGGGAACGATGAATATTATATTTGTGCAAAATATTACCCAGAAGAACATAAAAACAAATATGTTATTAGAGATAAATCGGGGGAAATTGTTTCGGCAGAATTTAATGAACCTATTCATATTTATAATGATTATGTTCTTATAGAAAATCGCTTTTGTGATTTTAAAGGTGAAACGGTTTTTGATATAAATTTATTATCTTCTTCAGACATATTATTCGATGAAGTTTTTCAAAGAGGGTATATATTTAAAAATAATGATGAAAAAGTTATAGTTGATGATAATTGCAATGTTTTATATAGAAAAACTCAAAAAGAAAATACAACAATAGATAACACAAATTTTTCAATTTCAAAAGAGATTGAATTTAATAAGTTTTCTTATTATTCATATAAAAACAAAGACTTTATCTATGATGAGGGATATTCGTGCGGGCCTTGGTTAGTTGCGAAAAAAAGCTCTGAGGGACTTTATAGCATTGTGGATACCCTTACAGGTGATGTATTGATACGAGACTATAAATATTATTATCATATAGTGGTAAATAATTCTGTTTATATATATGCTCAAATACCTGATGGCGGTTTTGATGTGTATATAATAAAGTGATTTTTTGATGTGAACGGTAATACACCGATTACATATAAAAACAAAATCAGTGCGGAGGAGTTTGAAATGGGAAAGAAAGAAACAAAGAGAAATCGACTGATCGGTCGGGTTCTCACAATGGCAGCCGCCGTGTGCTTACTGTTTAGCATGGCGATTACCGGAAATGCGGCAACAGTTAACCAATCGGTAACCGACGCTAAAAACGGCGTTGTTCAGATTCAGGTGTGGTTTTGCGATCCTGAAGCCGCGGTAGAGGCACCTCTTCATTACGGCACGGGCTTTTTGGTAAATGATACAACGGTTGTTACCTGTCAGCACGTCGCAACGGGATTCCCGGATTCTTGGTACGTAGAGTGGGCGCAGTATACCAAAGAGACGTTGGGTATTAACCGTACTGCAGCACAGGTTAAGGCAAATCTCGAACTGCGCATAATGCTGTATCGCGGCACCTATATTAAGGCGACCCTGAAAAATTCCAATCCTGAGTTGGATCTTGCCGTTTTGACCTTGAGTCAAACGATTTCGCGCACGCCCTTGTCGATCCGTGACAGTGATACTATCAGCCAGACCGAAGCGGCGTATGCTATCGGTTTCCCGTCCGATCTTCTCAACCTGTCGGACAAGCAAACGTACGATATCAACGATATTGCTATTACCAGCGGTAACATCAACAAGGTTACCGATATGACTTTTACCACCATAGAAGGTAAGAACTATGACAGCGTGAACTGTGTTGAAAGCAGCGCACTTATCACGGGCGGCAACTCCGGCGGCCCCTTGGTCGATGGCGACGGTAACGTGATCGGCGTTAACGCGGCCGGCGATGAGACGAGAAATATCGCCGTGAGCAGTAAGGAACTCATTACGTATTTAACACAGTTAAATATTGATTTCGCCCTCGTTCCCGGCCCCGGTTCCACCGTCGCCCCGACGACATCCGGAACGGAATCCGTGCTGAACACAAGCACGTTGTCCGGCTTGATCGACAGAGCGGAAGATCTCAACGCACAGGATTACACCGACGAATCGTATAAAGCGCTTAGAGAGGCTGTTAAAGCGGCCAATGCTGCATTGGCCGCTACGTCTCAGGATGAAATTGACACGGCAGCTGCAGAGCTGAGAGATGCGATTGACGCCTTGGAGAAATATGAAGCGGCGTCTACATTGGATCAGTATGCTTTGATCGGTATCATTGCCGTCGTGGTAGTGGTGATCGCGGTCGCGGTCATTGTTCTGGTAGTGGTACTCGGAAAGAAAAAGGAAAAAGCTCAGGCTCCGGTGGCGGCTGCACCTGTTGCTCCGGCTCCGGTGGCAGCTGCTAAACCGGTGGTAACAGCCGCTGCTGTCACCAAACCCGCGCCTGTTCCCGCCGCTTCGGAAACCACGGTGCTGAATCGAGGCGCCGGTGAGACCACCGTTCTTTCGCAGGGCGCCGGCGAAACGACTGTTCTTTCTCAGAATGTGAACGGCGGCACGCTGGTTCGCACCGGAAACAACGAACGCATTACGATCAGTTCGGCGGAGTTCACTGTTGGCAGAGAGCGCAGCAACGTAGATTACTGCGTGGGCGGTAACACGAACGTCAGCCGTGTCCATGCAAGATTTATCGTTCGTGACGGTGCTACATACCTCGTTGATAACAAAGCGGCAAACGGAACCTTCGTCAACGGTGTAAAAGCACGGGCGGGGCAAGAGATCGAACTCAAAAACGGTGATAAGATCCTTCTCGCCGACGAAGCATTTGAATTTAATAAGTAATTAAAACACATATCAACAGCGGAATAAAGGCGGCTACGCTGCCGCCTTTATTCCGGTTGTTGATTGTTGTGTTCTATGCGGCGCAATGATTTGGGGAGTTGCAGTTATGGATTTTATTGTTTCGGCTACTACGGATGTCGGTATTGTTAAAGATACCAATCAAGACGGGTTATCTGTCAAGGTTATTAACACGCCTCAAGGGAAAATGACGTTTGCCATTCTTTGCGACGGTATGGGGGGACTTGCCAAGGGCGAGGTCGCCAGTACCACGGTAATCTCGGCCTTTAACGAATGGGTGTTTCGTGAACTGCCGGTTTTGTGCAGAGGCGCTATCGAGGATTCGGTGATCCGCGCTCAGTGGGAAGATATTGTCGTAAAGCAAAACAACACGATCAAGGCCTACGGAGCGAGCCAAGGTATACGGCTTGGCACCACCGTTGTTGTGATGCTGATCACCCAGACCAGATTTTATATTCTGAACATAGGCGACTCCCGTGCTTATGAAATTTCTGATACACTTCATCAGTTGACCGCGGATCAAACGTTTGTGGCCCGTGAAATCCAACTGGGCAGAATGACGGTCGAAGAAGCAAAAGTGGATCCGCGCCGAAACGTTCTGCTTCAATGCGTGGGTGCTTCCGACGATATATATCCGGATATGTTTTTCGGTGACGTCAAAAAAGACGTGGTATATATGCTGTGCTCGGACGGCTTCAGACACGAAATAACCCCTGATGAAATCTATGAGAAATTCCAACCAAGTTGTTTAACCGATACGGCAAGTATGGAGGACCACGCCGTACAGCTGATCGAGCTAAACAAGGAACGCGCGGAACGGGATAACATTTCCGTTGTGCTTATCAGAACGTATTAAGAGGTGGCGGCATGTTAGAGGTAGGGTCACTTATTGACGGGAAATATAAGATACTGAATAAGGTCGGCCAAGGCGGCATGAGCGTCGTTTATCTTGCGATGAACGAAAGAGCAAATAAACAATGGGCCGTAAAAGAAGTCCGTAAAGACGGTGTCTTGGATTTTGAATCGGTTAAACAAGGCCTCGTAGCGGAAACGGATATTCTGAAAAAATTGAGCCATAAGCATCTTCCCAGCATTATTGATGTTATCGATACACAGGATTCCTTTATTATCATTATGGACTATGTCCAGGGCAACTCACTTGATAAGGCGTTAAAGGAGTTTGGAGCTCAGCCGCAGGAGGACGTCATTGAATGGGCAAAACAGCTGTGCGATGTTTTGGGATATCTGCACACGCGTGAACCGGCGATCATTTACCGTGATATGAAACCGGCAAACGTCATGTTGAAGCCTGACGGAAGCATTTCATTGATCGACTTTGGTACTGCTCGTGAGCATAAAGCATCCAAGGTGGAAGATACTACCTGTTTAGGCACACGCGGCTATGCGGCGCCGGAACAGTATGGCGGTATGGGTCAGACGGATGCCAGAACCGATATTTATTGCTTGGGTGCTACGATCTATCACTTGGTAACCGGTATGAATCCGAGCGAACCTCCTTACGAAATCCGCCCCATCACGGAAATCGATCCGTCCTTGTCCACCGGTTTAGAGAAGATCATTCTGAAATGTACGCAGAACAATCCGGCAGATCGATACCAGTCGTGCGCAGAGTTGATGTACGATCTGGAGCATTACAAGGATTTTGAGGACGAATATATCAAGCAGCAGAAGAAAAAGCTCAGCTTGTTCGTTGCTTCTGCAGTGATGACGGCGGTTTTTGCATTCGTTTCTGTGTGGGGCTTCTTTTCTGCTGAAAGCGCAAAAAAAGCAAATTACGACTATTTGCTGGCGAATGCGCACAGTGAAGCGGACTATTATGAAACCATTTTAACAGACCCGACGCGCACCGAGGCGTATCTCGGCACAGATGATTTTGACGGTTTAGTCGATTACCTGATATCGGACGGTGAACTGTCGGCGGCAGACGGTGCGGTGTTAGCTCAATTAAAAGTCGGTATTGAAAAAAGCGGTACTAACGGATACGACAGCACGGTTGATGTGCTCAGCCAACTAAAGAAAGGCAATCCCGACGGCTACGAGCAGGTTTGCTATGAGATCGGCGAAGCCTATCTTTTCTATTACAATATCGGGGTGGCAAAAGATAAATATCAAACGGCCACTTCCTGGTTAAAGGACGCTGTTGAACAGTATCCCGTGGCAAAAATATATTGTGATATATCGAATTGCTTGCAAAACGTGTATAAATATTCCAAAGCGAATCAAACCGCAAAGCTGTATGAAGAATATGAAAACCTCTGGAATGAGGTCGTTATTCTGCACGACGAAGCCGGAGAATTAGAGGATGATCTGAAGATCCAGGTATGGAACGAGATCGTCAATATGGTGAACACCAACTGCAAGGAATTTTGTGAGGTAACGTCGCAAGCCGAGCTGAGCTCTATGATGAACACCATATCGTCCGAATCCGCAAGCGTGGCAAACACGTTCTTAAAAGACCACGTCGCCTCCTTGCAGAGCAATATTGCGATCACGTTGTCCAAAATCGGCACGGTCGATAATCAGTGATAGGGGGTACGAGAAATGTCTTACGATATATACCGCTATATTTTCATCGGCGGTCTTGTTCTCTCCATCGTTATGTTAGCAGCGACGGTTTTACTGTTTTTCCGTTTGAATATTAAGGCGGCGATCGGCGATATAACGGGATCCAACAAACGAAAAGCGATCGAGAATATTCACCATAAAACCGTTACAACACACGGGAATAAGAAAGCAGTCAGGTTTGATTACGAAAGCCAGACGACTTCTGCAAAGCTGGCAGCCGAATCGGTTGAAACGGCGAGGATCAGCCCCCAGGATCGGTATGACAGTCTGGATGCTTCCGAAACGACGGCACTCAGCACGGAAACGGTTTCCGAAACAACCGTGCTGAGTGGTGTGGCAGACGAAACGGACGCGGCGCCCCCTATTGCGCAGTACGAGCAGGCGATCGGAAGCGATCCTGAGTTTTGTGTTGAAGTGGATATTACGTACGTGCATTCCAACGAGGTTATCAGATGAAACTAACGCATCGTTTCGTGCGGAGCGTGCGCATTTCGCTCCTATGCTCGTTTCTGTCATCCGCCGCGGTGCTTATGAGTGCAGTAGAAACGGAAGGATCGCTGAAGCGTGTTGTCGGGGTCGTCGGCCCCTTGATCTTTTGGATCGGCTTATTCGTTGAGCAGCTGTGTATATGGAGAGCAAATCGTTGGCGAAAAGCGGAGAAAGCCCGCTTGCCCGGCTACTGTGTGCGCGGATTGCCCGGTGTCTGTTCGTTTTTTAAGACAAAAGTCGGATCTGTGGCTGATATTACCTGTATTCTTTCGGTGATCGGTTATCTTGTTTTGGCGATCGGTCATTGGGGAGTTAATATCGCACAATACATTTTCTTATTTTTAATAGTTTTATCCTTCCGCGTGCATTGCATAGCGAACGGAAAAAACTATAGGTATAAACTTTATTTGCAAAAAAGGAGAGCAAAATCATGAAGTCGATGACACATAATTCGCGCTTTGTAAAGCTGTTGGCGTTTATGCTCAGCGTCGCTGTGCTTTTAACGGCGATCAATATAAGCGCAATGCCGAACGTCTTTGCACTGGCAGCCGAGGAACCGTTTACGGTCACCGTAACCGATGAGGCCACCGGTTTGGCTATCGAAGGGGCAACGGTAACGATTATCCCGGTCGATGAAACGATTGAGATCGCCGATCTGGAACCTGTCGACACGGATGCCGAGGGTAAAGCGGCGTTTTCCACGATTTATACCTATTTCTCCGAGAACGATCAGGTTACGGAATTTGAGGCGATCTACACCGTCACAGCGGAGAACTATCAAGATGTGCTCATCGCTGAGGAAGATGCGATAACCGTAACGGCAGAAGGCTCTCTCGCGGTTACAATGAAAGACGGCGTTAAACCAATCATCAGCGAGGTCACCGGCGATCCGACCGAGTGGACAAAGGACGATGTGATCCTCACGGTCGTGTCCAATGACGGTGATATTGTGGCATATTGTGTCAATGACGGTGACTGGCAAACCGAAGCTGCATTTACAGTCACGGGAAATGGCACCTACACCTTCAAGGTGAAGGACGAAGCCGGTAATATCAGCGACGGCTTTACGGTTGAGGTTACCAAGATCGACAAAGCGATCGAAGGCATCGAAGAGGTCGCGGGCAATCCGACCGAGTGGACAAAGGACGATGTAGCCCTCACTGTTGTCCCGAACGATGACGATGTTGTGGCATATTGTGTCAATGACGGTGCTTGGCAAACCGAAACACTTTTTGTTGTCACCGAAAACGGCACGTATACCTTCAAGGTGAAGGACAAAGCCGGTAATATCAGCGACGGCTTCACGGTTGAGGTTACCAAGATCGACAAAACGATCGAAGGCATCGAAGAGGTCACCGGTAATGCGGAGAATTGGACCAACCAAGATGTCACCCTCACGGTTGTCCCGAACGATGACGATATTGTGGCGTACTGCATGAATGACGGCGATTGGCAAACGGATGCTCTCTTTGTTGTCGGGGAAAACGGCACGTATACCTTCAAGGTGAAGGACAAAGCCGGTAATATCAGCGACG
>CAYZXC010000020.1:0-4123 GCA_964482275.1 uncultured Eubacteriales bacterium | reverse complement strand
GCTTCACGGTTGAGGTTACCAAGATCGACAAAAAAGCGCCTGTGTATGGTGGAGCGACCTTTACGCAAAAGAATACGGACGCGATCGCTAATGTTCTCAATGTCCTGACATTTGGTCTATTCTTTAATGAGTCAGCAGTAGTAACAATCGATGCCGAAGACAAGGGTGTTTCCGGCATAGCAGACTATGAACTTATTTTCGTTGCGAACGGCAGTGATGTACACAGCATCAGCCGTGATAGTGGCGAATTCACCTTAAACGATGAAGCGATAAAAGAGTTTAAGGGCAGCTTGTATATGATCATCACGGATAGAGCCGGCAATGCGACAGAGCGCACGCAAGTGACCGTTCAGAATTCCAACTTAGAGCAGTCAACATTTATGATTGAAAATGTTGCTCCGACAATCGACGATTGTCGCATTACGGCGAACGGAAGCGCGTTGTTCGATACACAAGAGTACGTAAAAACCAACGGTGTGCTTGATGTCGTTTTCACTGCAAAAGATACCGGCTCGAAGCTTGCTGCTGTTGAGGTTACAGTAAACGATACGGTTACAGTTACAGAAAAAGGCATGGTTACAGAAAAAGGCCGTGTGCTGCTCTCCGAGCAAATCAACGAGAACAGCAATGAAGCCGATGAAAAACAGTTCTGTGTTACACTTAATCCTGGTGATTTTTATGAGGACTGGAACGATGGCGTTTTCAATGTTCGAATCACGGTTTGTGACAATGCGGGCAATGTCGGGACTAAGGATTTGAAGCCGATTGCTGTCGACCAAACCGCTCCCGTTATCACAGGATTTGATTTCGATCTTGCCAATAACATCGATGTTGAAAAAGATGAAGTAGACAACCTTTATCAGGTGGTTGAAACCGACGACTACGGTTTCTATTTCAAGGAAGATGTGAAGGTCACGGTAACGGCGCAGGATGTTGTCGGCACAAACGAAACGAAAGCAGCCGGTGTGCAATCGGTTATGGTGTACTTGCACGATGTCGATGCCGATGTGTATTATACCGTCATCCGGCAGGGTGAGAGGTATGCATTAATTACCATCAAAAACCTTGACGATGTAGGGGCACTTACCTTTGAGGGCATAGAAGAAGACGACCCTGTGTTGTTCGATTTCACTGTACCGGCGAACTTCAAAGGTCAGATTTATGCCAAAGCGATCGACAACGTTACCAACGAAGGGGGCTATGTACATCCTAACGGTTCCGTCGTTGAAAGTGCTCTCAAACACGAAGCGACTTCTTCCATCGAGATTAAGGCACCCGAAAAAACCGGCGTACAGAACAACAAGAAGAACAGTTTTGATGACACGAATTACAATTACGGTGCCTTTGAAGGATCCTTCACCAATGAAGACGCTACGGCAACGGCGGATTACGACGTCACACAGTTGGTTCCGCTTTACAACACGAAGAAAGCCGACAGTACAACCGAAGGCGAAGTGAAATTTGAGGTAACGGTTACGGATGAGTATTCCGGCATTCGCAAAGTCGAAGTGTTTGTTATCAACGGTAGCGGCGACGATGAGCTGATCAGCACATTGGAGATCGGCAACGACGCAGTCGACGATGAGGATGAGTGGACTTTTGTCGAAGGAGCAACGGATGGGAATCTGGTGACTTCAGTACAATCGACGGTTACCGTTAACGGCAACAATAACGATATGGTACTTGTCGTTAAACTGACTGACAGAGCCGGCAACGAATCGTATGATTATTATCGGTTCGGTATGGATGTTGACTCTCCGACTATTGCCGTTGACTATAATGATGACGAAGCGGAAAACGATAACGACTATACCGATTTCTTCCGCACAGACCGCACGGCGACCGTCACCGTTACCGAGCGCAATTTCCGTGCAGAGGACGTTGTGATTGAGATCACCAACAGTGAAAACATTATTCCGGTTGTCGGTGCCTGGATCTCAGAAGGGGATACCCACACTGCTGAGATTCGGTACACCGCTGACGGTGACTATACTTTTGCAGTGGCGTATACAGACAATGCCGGCAACGCAAATGAAGTGGTGAACTACGGTGAATCGATTGCTCCTACCAAATTCACCATCGATAAGACGCTTCCCACCGTTGCAGTTACTTATGACAACGATTCCGCTCAGAACGGCAATTACTACAAAGCGGATCGCACCGCAACCATCACGATCGTCGAGCACAATTTTGATGCAAAACGCGTGCAGATTCTCGAAGCGGTACCGGCTATCAGTGCGTGGACGAGCTATGGCGATACCCATACCGCGACCATCACCTATAATACGGATGGCAAATACACGCTGGATATCGAGTTCATGGATATGGCGGGTAATGCGATCGACGATTTTGCTGCGCAGGAATTCTATATTGATAAAACAAATCCGAAGCTTACAATTTCCGGTATTGCGGATCGCTCTGCTAACAACGGCAAGGGCAATATCGGCTTCGTCGTTACTGCAACCGATGAGAACTTTGATGGTATGACTCCTGTTTTGTCGGCGGTTGTTATGGAGGATGGCTCGTTTGCAGCCAAGAATTTCACGACGCTCGGCAATACGGAAGATATCGAAAAAGGGCAAGTGTACACGGTTTCCAATATTGGCGCAGACGGTATCTACAGCATCACCTGTACGGTCGTGGATAAAGCGGGCAATGCGTACAGCGAGGTTGTTCTGGAAGATGCGAACGGGAAGACGTATGTTGAGAAACGTTCGGGAAACGACACGCTCGTAACATTCTCCGTTAACCGCGACGGCTCTACATTTGCACTTGACACCTATACAGACGAACTCGTGAAAACATATTATGTCCAGAGCGTGACCGAAAACGTTACCATAATCGAGATCAATGCGGATCCGATTGTGGAAAATACGGTAACATTGAACGGTAAAGCGCTTGTTGAGAATACCGATTACACCGTTTCCTTAGAGAACAGCGCTGGTTCTTGGTATAAATATTCGTATAGCGTCAACAAAGCTTTGTTCGATGGCGAGAGTGAGTACAACATTGTTATCTCATCAAAGGATAGAGCGAGCAATGAGGCTTTCAGCGATGTTAAGGATGTTTCGGTTGAATTTGTAGTGGATCGTACGGCGCCTATTATCACAGTAGCCGGCCTTAAAGCGGGCGGAAGATATCAGGTGGAGAAACAGATCGTTACACTTGTGCCCACGGACGACGGCGGTTCCTTAAGGAGCCTTGTTGTGCGTACGGTGGATGAGGACGGCAAGATCATTAAGGAACTGATCAGCTTGTCCGGTGACGAGCTGCTTGACACCTTGGCAGCCGGTAACATAACGTTTGAACTCAGCGAAGGTCTTTACCAAAATGTCCAGATCATTTGTGAAGATTATGCCGGTAATATTACCGGTGCGGAAACAGATGAGATCTACTCAAATGTTTCGGTTTCTTCAAGTGCTTTGATGATCTTTTGGGCCAATAAGCCTCTCCGGTGGGGCTCTATTTCCGGAGTAGTGCTGCTTGCGGCAGCGATCATCTTCTTTATCGTTTTGAAGAATCGCAAAAAAGAAGCACAGAAATAATCAAACTTTTACTCAGAAAGAGCAAAAGAGTGGCTGCCATATAAAGTGATTTGTGTGTTTCTGCAGACTATAGCAGATGAAACGAAAAAAGGGCGGCCCGTAACGGAGTGCTCCGTTACGGGCCGCCCTTAAAAATTGAATGAACAACGATCGGTCCACGTGTACGGTGCACATGACGACCCTCGTTATAGAAAGGAATATAAAAATGAAATCTTGGTATGTAGGCGTTGTCGCCGAAGCGTTTGCGGCGGCTCAATTTGCGCGATATACATATGATGTATCTGTACAGTACGGTGCTAATCAACCGGAATATGATCTGATAGCAGTTTCGGGTGATAAGATGTTGAAAATTTCAGTCAAAGGCAGTCGAGACAGAAGCTGGGGATTGACGCAAAGCTTCAAAAAAGGTCGGTACTCGCCGACAAACGCATACGGAAAACGCGCACCGAAAAATGTGTATGCAAAGACGTGAGAGGAATGTGAGGAAAAGCTCGCCGAGCTGATAACTCAGATGAATGCGGAAATCGCCGCCGAGAAGGAACGGCTCAAGACAGAACAGTCGGCATAAAGCAAACGGC
>CAYZXC010000019.1:0-17028 GCA_964482275.1 uncultured Eubacteriales bacterium | reverse complement strand
AGCGGAAGAAGAACGTCAGCAGCAGGGTGCGGATATGCGCACCGTCGACGTCGGCATCCGCCATGATAATGACTTTGCCGTAGCGCAGCTTGGACAGATCAAAATCGTCACCGATACCGCAGCCGAGTGCCACGATGACCGGCACCAGCTTTTCGTTGCCGTATACCTTGTCCAGCCGCGCCTTTTCGACGTTGAGCATCTTGCCCCACATCGACAGGATCGCCTGGAAATTGCGATCGCGTCCCTGGATTGCAGAGCCGCCTGCGGAATCACCCTCAACGATGTACAGCTCGGTGCGTTCCGCGTCGCTCCAGATGCAGTCTGCCAGCTTGTCCGGCATACGGGTAGAGGCAAGACCGCTCTTTTTGCGCGCCAATTCTCTGGCGCGCTGTGCCGCCTCACGCACACGCGCGGCGTTGATGGATTTTTCCAAAATGCCTTTGGCTACCGCAGGATTCTCTTCCAAGTACGGTGTCAGCTTTTCATTGAGAAGCTGTGTGATCAGCGTGCCCATGGCGGTGTTACCGAGCTTGGCTTTCGTCTGACCTTCAAACTGCGCGTCCTTCAGCTTAACGCTGATGACCGCTGTCAGACCCTCACGGACGTCGTCGCCCTTTAGGTTGGAATCCGCTTCCTTGAGCAGGTTGTGACGGCGCGCGTAGTCGTTGAGGATACGCGTGATGCCGTTTTTAAAGGAATTTTCGTGCGTACCGCCGTCCACCGTGTGGATGTTGTTCGCGAACGAAATGATGTTCTCGTTATAGCTGTCGTTATACTGGAACGCGACCTCGGCAATGGAATCCCCGTCGGTCAGCGACATATGTACGACATTCTCGTGCAACGCCTGATAACCGCGAGTCTTATTCATAAATTCCACGAAGGACGAAATACCGCCCTCGTAGCAATATTCCTGCGATACGATATTTTCCTCGTCGCGCAGATCGGTAAGAGTGATCTTAAGTCCCGCGTTGAGGAAGGCCTGCTCACGCAAGCGCTTTTGCAGTACCTCGTATTCGTATTCGGTAGTCTCGCTGAAGATCTCGGCGTCTGCCTTAAAGCGGATCAGCGTACCGTCACCGTCCGAGGTGCCGATCACCGTCAGATCGGAGGTCGCCACACCGCGCTCAAAACGCTGGGCAAAGACCTTACCCTCGCGGGAGATCTCGACCTCCAGCCACTCGGACAGTGCGTTAACGACAGACGAGCCGACACCGTGCAGACCGCCGGATACCTTGTAGCCGCTGCCGCCGAATTTACCGCCGGCGTGCAACACGGTCAGCACGACCGTGACCGTGGGGATACCGAGCTTTTCGTTGATACCCACCGGAATACCGCGGCCGTTGTCGCGAACCGAAATGACATTACCCGGTAAAATATCCACCTCGATGTGGGTACAAAAGCCGGCTAACGCCTCGTCGATGGAGTTATCCACGATCTCATACACCAGATGATGCAGACCGCGGGGTCCTGTCGATCCGATGTACATACCGGGGCGTTTTCGGACGGCCTCCAGACCCTCTAAAACCTGTATCTGACTTTCGTCATAGGCTTCGCCGCCGGCGCGGGTCATTTCGTTTTCCAAATTCTGATCCATTTCCATTTCGGTGCTCATGTCGGTACCTCTCATTCACTAAATTGACCGGAAAGTTTCGGCTCGTTTTAACAGGGTTGCGCAGGATATCTGCGAAATATATACCGTCGGTGGCCCGTCTTTCTTTTGACAGACCACAAAGCTTTTCGGGAGATCGTCCCCGACGGTGATGACCCGTCCCCGACGCTGTGCCTCGTTTAAAAACACACGCGTATTTTTAGAAACGGTGGTGTTGTCCATATCGAAGATACCGACGATCTCTTTCATCGGCACGACAGTTTCCTGTCCTATATGCAAATACATATCGTCTTCTCCTTAGTTTTCCACAAGAGTCTTTTATTTTGTGGAAAGTTCGCCGTTTTTTACATAAATTTTGCGGCCGCCCTTCAGTGCGCGGAGCGGTTCGGGATCGCAGCAGGTAATAAAGACCTGCCAATCCTGAATATGGTTGAGGATATATTCCTGACGGGAATGATCCAGCTCGCTCATCACATCATCCAAAAGGGCGATCGGCTTTTCGCCGGTGACCTCTTCCAGCAGTGCCGCCTCTGCCAACTTGATGGCCAGCACCGCGGAACGCTGCTGCCCCTGTGAACCGAAGCTGCGGGCGGACTTGCCGTCAATATAGACCTCCATATCGTCCCGATGCGGGCCCACGGTGGTAAAGCCTACGGCGAAATCCTCACGGCGATGCAGACGCAGTTCTTCATACAGCTTTGCTGCCATTTCCGCCGGCGTTTCCTCCGGCAAAATGTTTACGGTGGAGGCGTAGCGAAGATCAAACGCCTCTTTTCCGGAGGACAAGCCCTGATAAATTTTGCGCGCGGTGGTTGCCATGCGCTGCACATACCGCTGTCTGGCGTGCAGAATACGGCAACCGGCTTGTGCCAGCTGGCGATCCCACAGATCCATCATTTCGGCGGCCGCCTCGCCGGTATCCCGTGCCTTGCATAAGGCGTTTCGCTGTGTAAGGATCCGTGCATATTCCGATAGGGACTTGACATACGTCGGCCGCAGCTGACAATACGCCGCGTCGATCAGACGGCGCCGTTCGGAGGGACCGCCTTTTATCAGCGACAGATGCACCGGCGAAAAAACAATGCCGCAAAATACACCTGCCAGCTTTGCCGCGGAGGCTTGCTTGATCCCGTTGAGCGTTGCTGCCCGACGGTTTTGAATGGTGATCTCCACCTGTTGTTCACGGCCGCCGGCATCAAAGGTCATTGCCAAACAGCTTTGTTCACTGCCAAACGCGATCAATTCACTGTCTTTAGCCGAACGAAAGCTTTTGGTTCCGGTAAATAACCAGATAGCCTCTAAAAGATTGGTCTTTCCCTGTGCGTTTTCGCCCACGATGACGTTCACACCGGGGCCCGGCTCAAAGCAACCGGGTTTTAAGTTGCGAAATCCCTCAAAGGATAAGCGAGATACCTGCATAGCTTTAGTGCCTCACTCGACCGTTATTGTCTGATCGCCGACCGTTACCGTATCACCGGGACGGATCTTTTTGCCCCGCATGGTGCAGTTCTCGCCGTTGACAGATACCTTGCCGTCCTGGATCATCCATTTCGCCTGCCCGCCTGTGTCGGCGATGCCGGCAAGCTTTAACAAGGCGTCCAAGCGGATAAATTCAGTTTGGATCTTCGTTATCATACGCGTTTTAATTTAACCGGCAGCACCAAGAATAAGAAGCTTTCGCCGGAGGTCGGTACGATCTTCATCGGTGCTTGTGCACCGTTAAGCTCGATCAAAATTTCATCACTTTCGGTATTGCGCAGGGCGTCCAACAGAAAGCGGCAGTTAAAGCCCATTTCTTCCGGACGGCCTTCCATACCGACTGACAGTACTTCGTTGACACTGCCCAGCGCCGTAATGCAGGAAAGATAGATCTGATCATCCTTAAAACGACAGATCAAAGGAGATTTTAAGCGGTCGCTGATAACCAGCGAGGCACGGTCCACTGCGTCGATCATTTCGCGGGTCTTGACGCGGATCTTCGTGGTGGTCTGTACCGGAATGGCTTTGCGATACGGTAAAAAGTCACCGTCCAACAAACGCGAAAATACCGAATATCCACCGATCTCCATGATAATATGACGCGAACCGACGGTCACATACAGCGGCTCTTCCTCATCACTGAGGAGCTTGAGTACCTCTCCCAAGGTCTTTCCCGGAACAACAAACTGGAGTGCCTCGCTGCTCTTGATCTCCTCACAGCGCATGGCAAGACGGGAACCGTCCACCGCAACCAGACGCAACGTGCTGTCTGCAATTTCAAACTGCACACCGGTGTGGATCGGGCGGGTATCGGTCTGGGCAACGGCAAACAACGTTTGACGGATCATGCTCTTAAGCACGTTTTGCTGCATCGTAAGAGCAGCGCCGTCGTTGATGGTGGGCAACTCCGGATAATCGGCGGAGGAAAAGCCCATGATGGTAAATTCCGAATTACCGCTGCGGATCACCGTGTTGTTGCGATCATTGGAGGTGATCATTACTTCTTCTTCAGGTAATTTACGGATGATCTCAGAAAACAGCTTGGCCGTCAATACCAGCTCACCGGCTTCTTCTACATCCGCCTCGATCGTGGTGGTAATTCCCAGCTCCATATCGTAGCCGGCTAAAAATAAAGAGGTAGCCGAAGCCTTCATCAGAATTCCTTCCAGTGCCGGCAAAGCGGACTTGGAAGCAACGCCTCTTTGCACATTATTCACAGCGTCGACCAGAGCTTGTCTTGCACAGGTAATTCTCATAAGGATCTTCCTTTCTTCATAAAATATATCTTTCTTTTGTAGTAGTAAATAGTAGTTTCTGTGGAAATGTTGAAATTTTTAAAATACGGCGCGGTTACCGCGTTTTTACACTGATCATCGTGTGTAAAGTGTGAGAAAAATCGAGGGGAAAAATGTGAACACTTTTTTGGCTTCAACAACGTGTTGAAGGAGTGTTTGTGGAATGTTTAAAAAGTGTGAAAAGTTTTCCACCGTATTTCACCGGATCTCCACTTAATTTTCCGAGATATTTTTGATAATGTCCTTCACCATCCCGTTAAAGGAGGTATCGGTTTCCATTCGTTTGGAAACCTTTTGAAGGGCATATACCACTGTGGAATGATCGCGCCCGCCGAATTCTTCGCCGATCGCTTTCATCGGAAGGCTCGTCACATTGCGAACCACGTAGATGGCGACCTGTCGCGCAGAGGAAATGGTGGCGGAATGTTTATTGGAACGAATGTCTTCCGCTGTGACCGACATTGTCCGTGCCACTTCCGTGATGATACGCTCCACTGTGATCGGCACCGGCTGATTATCGTTTTTGATATCGCGAATGGCCGCCTGTGCGGTGAGAAGCGTGGGTGCCTCCCCTTCCAGCATACACTGTGCGTGGATGCGGCGTACGGCACCTTCCAACTGACGGACATTTTTTTTCAAATGAGTGGCGAGATAATTGACGATATCGTCACCGATGGCGATGTTTAACAGCTGTGCCTTTCCTTTGATGATTGCAATACGCGTTTCAAAATCCGGCGGTTGAATATCCGCCATAAGACCCATTTCAAAACGGGTGCGCAGGCGTTCCTCCAAGGTGGCGATCTCACGCGGCGGACGGTCGGACGTCAGCACGATCTGCTTGCCTGCCTGATGAAGCTCGTCAAAGGTATGGAAAAATTCCTCCTGCGTGCGCTGTTTACCGGAAATAAACTGAATATCGTCTATCAGCAGAACGTCTACCTGACGGTATTTGGCACGAAAGTCCATAGTCGAATTGTTTCGGATCGCTTCGATGAGCTCGGTCGTCATAAACTCTGCTTTCGTAAATAAGACCCGCATCGACGGATCGCGCCGGCGGAGCTCGTTACAGATAGCAAACATCAAGTGCGTTTTGCCGAGTCCGGAATCGCTGTAAATAAACAGGGGGTTAAAATCGCGTGCCGGCTTGTTGGCAACCGCTTGCGATGCGGCGTGTGCCAGCTTATTGGAAGGACCGACCACGAAATTTTCAAAGGAATAGTCCGAGGTGACGGGATTTTGATCCAAAATATTTTCCGCTTGCGGGAACTCGGTATTCGGAGCAGTTTCCGGCCCCTCTACCCGCTGATCCTCTTCTGATAAAATTTTCAGATCAAAAGGAATTCCCAAAACCTCCCGTACGGCGGTCTTGATCTTGTCCGCATATTGTCCTTCAATGATCCCGCGCTGAAAATTGGTACGCACCAGCACCACTACCGCGTTTTCCTCAATGGAGCACGGCTCAATACAACTGATCCAGGTATTGTAGGCAACTTGACTGATATCCGATTGATTTTGTAAATATGCCAGTATTTCAGACCAGGCTTCTTTAATAGATTCCATTCTTTTTCAAAACTCCTTTTACCAATACGGGCGGGAAAATCCTATCTAAATATATATAATATATATAAAGGTATAGATACACGACTAATTGTATCACATTTTTTTGAGCATTACAATGCTTTAAACAAATAATTTTTAAATTTTTACATGCTTCCGAGTCTTCAAAAGCCTTATAGAAAAACAAACGGTAAAAAGGCGGCTTAAAACGGTAAAAACGGTATATGAGAAAAGTGGCAAAAACGGTAAAAAACAGCTTGTACGGAAAAAAGCGGGAAAAACTGTTGACTTTTATCAAATATCTGTTATATAATAAACTCTCGCAAGGCGAAAGGGGGAAATACCATGCTTCGGACATATCAGCCTAAGAAAAGACATCGTAAAATGGAACACGGCTTCCGTAAGAGAATGGCAACTGCCAACGGCCGTAAGGTTCTGGCTCGCCGCAGAGCTAAGGGAAGAAATCGTCTTACCTATTAAAAAGAGCCACATTGCGTGGCTTTTTTTTATAGGGTACGACAAGTTTCTCGGCAAACACCTGAAATAAGGGGTGACCGTATGTCGAAACCGTGTGTACTGAAACTGAATACCGAATTTCGGGGCGCCTATTATCGGGGGAAGTCGTATGTACATCCCCTGCTTATCGCGTACGTTCGAAAAAATCGGTTCGGGTTCCCGCGGTTTGGCATCACAACCGGTAAAAAGCTCGGAAAAGCGGTAAAACGCAACCGTTGCCGCCGCTTGATCCGAGAGGCGTACCGGCACATCGTGCCGGAGATCTCCGGTGGATTTGATATCGTGTTCGTTGCTCGTGCGGCGACCGTGGACAGCAAGGAACACAAAGTGGAAAAAGCAATGCGCGAACTGTTGAAAAAAGCAGGAGTGATAGCATGAAATGGATTTTAAAGATCCTCATTCGGGGATATCAGAAATTCATCTCTCCCCTGTTTCCGTCGGTTTGTCGGTTTCAGCCGACGTGTTCCGCATATGCGATCGAGGCAATCGAGCGATTCGGCGCCGTGAAGGGCGCTTGTCTTGCCGCACGGCGAATTTTTCGCTGCCGACCGGGTGGCGGCCACGGATACGATCCGGTCCCTGAAACTTTTGAAATTTTTAAGAAACGATAAAGGAGAGCAAAACCGTGACGGCTATATTTGATATTTTAGCGATCCCGCTTGGTTGGTTGATGAGATTTATCTACGGCTTGATCCCGGAATACATGCTCGCGATCTTTTTGTTTACACTGATCGTGCGTATCATCCTGTTCCCGCTGTCACTTAAAACGCAAAAAAGTCAGGCAGACCGTGCGCGCTTGGCGCCCCGTCTGGAACGCCTGAAAAAGAAATATGAAAAAGACCCGAAAAAGCTGCAGGAAAAGCAGATGGCGCTGTATGAAAAGCACGGCGTCAGCATGACCGGCGGCTGTATGCCGATGCTGGTGCAGATGTTGGTGCTGTTCGGTATTATTTCGGTTATTTATTCTCCGCTCAAGCACATTGCCGGCGTGCCGGATCAGGTCATCACGGCGTCGGTAACCGCTATGACCAGCACGACCGATGGCGACGGTAAAATTGCTGCATCGGAATTCAAAGGGTACTACAAGGAAATGCGGATGCTCAACAATCTGGAGACCTATGAGGAAGACGTAAGATCCGCCATCATAGCAGCCGGATACGACGAGTCGCAAACCGATACCTATATTGCCGAAATGAAAGAGATCAAAAAGGATTTTATGTTCTTCGGCAAAAATCTGTTGGAAAATCCGTGGAGCGGCTTTGGAAACATCAGTATTTTATGGCTCATTCCGCTGATTTCGGGACTCACCGCCTTTTTCTCCAGTCTGTTGTCCCTGCATTATACCAAGCAGGCAACTGCCGCTGAAAATCAGCAGGCGCAGGGCTGCTCGAATGTGATGATGATGGTGTGGATGCCCGCGTTTTCGCTGTTTATCACCTTCACCGTCCCCGGCGGTGTGGGTATTTACTGGATCTGCTCCAACCTGATCGCGCTGCTGCAGACCTTCGTGCTCAATCAGATCTACAATCCTGTGAAGATCCGTGAGCAGGCGGAGATCGAGTACGAGGAACGCCGCCGTCAGAAGCAGGAGGATAAAAAGCGTCTTGCTGAAGCGCGCGCTAAGGAACAGCGTGAGCTGGCACTGCAGCAAAAAGAAGAGCAAAAGACTCCGTCCAAAAAGAAAAAAGTGGCACCGGCCAAGGACGAGCAGCCGCAAGCGGAGGAGCCTGCCGCCGAGGAAGCATCGGCGGAGCAACCGGAACCGAAAGACGAGTAATCGTCCGGAATAGATGAAGAGAGGAAAAAGCACCGTGCAAAAAGAACTGCTCAAAGAGGCGGAAACGGTTGAAGAAGCCGTACAGCTTGCCGCCGAGGAACTTGGAGTTCCGACTGAGGATCTCACGGTAGAGGTCCTGCAAGAGCCGCAGAAAAAAGCATTTGGCTTATTCGGCGGCGCCAAAGCACAGGTCAAAGTGACCGTCAAAGAAAACGAACCGTCCAAGGCGGCTGTCGCGTTTTTAAAGGACATTCTTTCCAAAATGGGTGTTGAAGACGTGGACATTACCGTAAAAGAGGAGGACGGAACCTGCGCCCTGACCTTAGAGGGTGAGGATCTCGGCTTTATCATCGGCCGTCGCGGCGAAACGCTGGATGCGCTGCAGTACTTGACAAGCCTCGTCGCCAACCGTGTGGAAAACGCCTTTTACCGCGTGACCGTTAACGTTGGCAACTATCGCGAAAAACGCGAAAAGACACTGTCGGGTCTTGCACGCAAGGCGGCGATCCAGGCGGCAAAGAGCGGTCGCAAGACATCGCTTGAGCCGATGAATCCGTATGAGCGCCGCATCATTCACACGGCCGTCCAAAAGGTAGAGGGAGCCACCTCGTACAGCGTCGGCAGTGAGCCGCAACGCCACGTCGTGATCGCGCCCTCCGAGGACAATCCCGTCAAGGCTCGTTTGCGTGGCAGAGGCCGCTCGGAAAACCGTGACCGCGAGGAGCGTCCGGTGCGCGGTGAGCGCCGCGATCCGATGGCGGTCGACCGTCCGGTCCGCAAATTCGTACCGCGCAGCAACCCCATGAACACGGCAGAGGACATCGCTCCCCCGGAGCGCACGACCTCGGAAACGGAACTCAAAGCCACCCTGTACGGCAGAATTGATCTGTAAGACCAAAAACAAACTCCGACGATTGCTCGTCGGAGTTTTTGTTTTGTGAGTGGTATTTTTGCCTGCGGCAAACGTGATAGTCGTCCCTGTCGCAAATGTGATATACGCGCTATCGCGCGTGTGAAGGTGTCGCCTTCGGCGACGGATCATATAAGGCGATCGCCCACCCCCGCCCTACGGAGCCGATTTAAGATCGGTGGTTGGCGCAAAGCGGGACGGTGCAGGTATCGTCCCTTACGGGGGTGGCTTGAGATCGGTCGGGGCGATGTGGGTATCGCCCCTTACTTTTTTAAATAAAAATAATTTTCAAAAACGTTCGGCGTATACGCGGTAAAACAGGTGCGCATACTTGAAAAGAAGAGATAAAGAACGGGCATAAAGTGACAAATCCCGCCACGGCAGGTGCGGTATACTGTCCTCAGAAGTCCTAAATTATATGCAAGGAGGAACCCCCGTATGAAAAAATTTTTAAGTTTGGCGCTGATCTTTGGCATGATCCTGTGTCTGTTTTCCGGATGCACCGATAAACCGGGAGATAACGACACGCAAGTCGGCAAGGTGTATTATCTGAATTTTAAGCCGGAGGCAAACGACGATTGGCAGATGGTCGCTGCCAAGTACAAGGAAGAAACCGGAATTGAGGTCAAGGTCGTGACCGCGGCATCGGGCGACTATGAAAAAACGCTCGGCGTTGAGATCGACAAGGAAAACCCGCCCACCATGTTCCAGGTCAACGGGCCGGTTGGGTTATCCGCGTGGAAGGACTATGCGCTGGACATTTCGGAATCTGAGATCTATAAAGAGCTGATCTCGGATGATTTTGCCCTGAAGGAGGGCGATAAGGTCTACGGTATCGCCTTCGTATACGAGGCGTACGGCCTAATAACCAATAAAAAGCTACTCGCAGACGCGGGCTATACGATCGAGGATATCACCGATTTTGCTTCTCTCAAGCGAATCGCGGAGGATATCCACGCGCGTTCAAAGGAGCTGGGCTTTGACGCGTTTACCTCGTCGGGTCTAGACGGCTCGTCCAGCTGGCGGTTTTCGGGTCACCTGACTAATCTGCCGCTGTATTACGAATTTACCGAGGGCAACGTGACGGAACAGCCCGCGACCATTACGGGCACCTATCTCGACAATCTCAAAGCGGTGTGGGATCTGTATATCAACAATTCCGCGACCGACCCCAAAACCCTGACCTCTAAGACCGGAGACGACGCGGTCGCTGAGTTCAAAGAGGGCAAAGCGGTATTTTATCAGAACGGCACGTGGGAATATGCAAACGCGACCGCGATCGGCGCGGACAACATCGGCTTTCTGCCGATCTATTTCGGTGTGAACGACGCGGAGCAGGGCTTGTGCGCCGGTACGGAAAACTACTGGGTAGTCAATTCGCAGGTGTCCGAGGCAGATCAAAAGGCCACTCTTGACTTTATGAAATGGTTGGCAACGAGCGAAACCGGTACGATGGCACTTGCCAGCGGTGAAATGGGTTTTACCTCACCGTTTAAATCTGCTAAGAAGCCGGACAACGGCTTATACGACATCTTAGACACGATGCTCGCCGAGGGAACCACCACCAGTGTGAAGTGGATGTTCCCATATACCCCGAACACCGACGCGTGGCGCGCCGAGGTCGTTTCAGCGCTCGCGGCGTACTCCGCGGGTACCGGCGACTGGAACGGTGTGAAAACCGCGATCGTGGACGGCTGGGCGACCCAGTACCAGGCATCGCATCAATAATTTCAATTGCGAAAACAGGGCGGCTGCCGAGCGGCCGCCCTGTTTGGTGTAAATGAAGGAGCATTGTAAATGAAAAAGGGTAAAAAACGGTCGTCTTCGGCGGTGATGAACCGCAGTCAGCGGCGGGCGATGCGCGCCTTTGCACCGCTGTTTCTAATGCCTACCTTTTTGGCATTTTGCATCGGCTTCGTATGGCCGTTTCTTCAGGGCATCTATTTGTCCTTTTTTCGGTTTAAGACCTTGAAATTTACGACCTTTGTCGGCTTTGACAACTATGTAAAAGCGTTTCAAGATGAAACCTTTCTGCGATCGTTTCTGTTTACGGTCGCGTTTACGGTCGTGTCGGTCGTGATCATCAATCTCGCTGCGTTTGGGATCGCCTTTGTGCTGACCAAGGGGATCAGGGGCTCCACTATATTCCGCACGGTGTTCTTTATGCCGAACCTCATCGGCGGTATCGTGCTCGGTTATATCTGGAAAATGATTCTGGACGGGATCGTTATCCGTTTTTTGGATTCGACGCTGGCGCTCAACGCTACCTACGGCTTTTGGGGACTTGTTATTCTGCTTTGCTGGCAGCAGATCGGGTATATGATGATCATTTATATCGCCGGTCTGCAAAACGTGCCGACGGAATATCTGGAGGCCGCCAAGATCGACGGTGCCGGTGCGTGGCAGATCCTGCGGCATATCACCATTCCGTGTGTGATGCCGTCGGTCACGATCTGTACCTTCCTAACGCTGACGAACTCGTTTAAGCTATTCGATCAAAACTTAGCGCTGACGGGCGGTGCGCCGTTCCGACAGACCGAGATGCTGGCGCTTAACATCTACCAATCGTTCTATAACAGCGTATCCAACATGGGTGTCGGTCAGGCGAAGGCGGTTATTTTCTTCGTGGTGGTCGTGGTGATCGCTCTGTCGCAGCTGTATCTTACCAGAAGCAGGGAGGTGCAGGAATAATGGAATCCAATTTGAGCCGCGGCACGCGCACTGTCAACACGGTGCTGACCGTCATTTTCTCACTGCTTGCGATCGCATGGGTGTTGCCCGTCGTCATCGTGCTGATAAACTCGTTCAAGAGCAGCTCGTCCATCGCCCTGACGCCGTTTCAGCTGCCGGCGGCGGACACCTTTATGGGGTTTCAGAACTATATAACCGGTATCAACAACGGCAACTATCCGTTTTATATGTCCGCGTTCTACAGTCTGGTCATTACCGTTTTTTCGGTGGCACTGATCCTGCTGTGTACCTCGATGGCGGCGTGGTATATCAACCGTGTTGACAGCTGGTTCTGCAAAATGATATACTACCTTTGTATTTTTTCGATGGTCGTGCCGTTTCAAATGGTGATGTTCACCCTTTCGAAAACCGCCGATAATCTCAAGTTAAATACGCCGTGGACCATCCCGATCATATATCTCGGCTTCGGTGCGGGGTTGGCGGTGTTCCTGTTTTCGGGATTTATCAAAAGTATTCCGCTGGAGATAGAGCAGGCCGCCGATATTGACGGCTGCAATCCTCTGCAGACCTTCTTTTTGGTGGATATGCCGATCATGCGATCCACCTACATTTCGGTTGCGATCCTCCAGACGATGTGGGTGTGGAACGATTATCTGTTGCCGTATCTGGTGCTGGATCGCACCAAATATATGACCATCCCGATCCACATTCAGTTTTTACAGGGTAGCTTCGGTCGGGTGGATTACGGCGCCACGATGGCGATGATCATGATGTGTCTGATTCCCATCGTCGTGATTTATATCATTTGCCAGAAGCACATTATCAAGGGTGTGCTGTCCGGCGCAGTTAAAGGATAGTGGATAATGTGAAATGTCCGAATGAGTCGCGTCACCTTCGTGTGCGAGCAAGCGGTATTCTGATGCCGATCTTTTCGTTGCCGTCCCCCTACGGGATCGGCACGCTCGGCAAGGAAGCCTATCAATTCGTGGATTTTTTGGTAAAAGCGGGTCAAAGCTACTGGCAGGTGTTGCCGCTCGGTCCGACAAGCTACGGTGATTCGCCGTACCAGTCGTTTTCGTCGTTTGCGGGAAATCCGTATTTTATTGATCCGGACACCCTTAAAAACGACGGCCTGCTGACCGAAGAAGAACTTGCCGTCTGTGATTTCGGGGGCGATCCGGCAAGCGTCGACTACGGCAAACTGTACGAAAACCGATTGCCGCTCTTAAAAAAAGCTTTCGAGCGTTTTGTGCCGGACAAGGATTATCACGCGTTTTGCGCGGAAAACGCCTGGTGGCTGGACGATTATGTGTTGTTTATGGCACTCAAAAAAGCACACGCTGACGAAAATTGGTCGGAATGGGAAGAACCGCTCCGTCTGCGCGAGGAGGCGGCACTGTCTGCCGCTCGCCGCACATATGCCGAGGAGTTGGCGTTTTATCGGTTCGTGCAGTATGAATTTACCGTGCAGTGGTCGGCACTCAAGGAGTACGCCAACGCCGCCGGCATCCGCATCATCGGAGATATTCCGATCTATGTGGCATACGACAGCGCCGACGTATGGGCGGAGCCCGTTCAGTTCCAGTTGGACAAACGACTGCGACCGGAGCTGGTGGCAGGTGTCCCGCCGGATGCGTTTTGCGAGGACGGCCAGCTGTGGGGCAACCCGCTGTATGATTGGTCATACATGGAAAAAGACGGCTACGACTGGTGGAAACGCCGCCTGCGGTATGCGCTGAAATTGTATGATCTGGTGCGCATCGATCATTTTCGTGGCTTTGAATCGTATTTTGCGGTACCGTACGGCGAGCTTACCGCCAAAAACGGACATTGGGTCAAGGGGCCCGGCATGGATCTGTTTGAGGCACTGACCGCCGCTTTGGGCGAGGACCTGCCGATCATTGCCGAGGATCTCGGCTTTCTCACGCCGGCTGTTCGGGAATTGCTGAATGCCTCCGGCTTCCCCGGCATGAAGGTGCTGCAATTCGCCTTCGACAGCCGTGAGGACAGCGATTATCTGCCGCATCATTACGGCCGTAACTGCGTGGTGTACACCGGTACGCACGATAACGACACGATCCTCGGCTGGACTGAGACCGCTGACAGCGACGACGTGAAAATGGCGCGGCGGTATCTTCACGTAGACGAGGAAGAGGGCTTTAACTGGTCAATGATGCGCGCGGCGCTCATGTCGGTGGCGGACACCGCCATTCTGATGATGCAGGATATCATCGGCCTTGGCAGTGAGGGGCGGATCAACACGCCGGCAACGCTCGGCGACAACTGGCAGTGGCGGATCGGGCAGGGCTGTATCAACGATTGGCTTGCCGGCATCGTGCGGGAGAATACCGCTTTATACGGCAGACTCCCGCAAATCGAGAAAAAACAAAGTAAAAACACCCTGCTGTAGCAGGGTGTTTTTATACGTTCTGAAAAGCGGTCGTTAAAGCCGCGTATTGTGCCAGTGTCAGTTCCTCGGCGCGGGCAGTGGGCGAAAGTCCCGCCGTTTGTAATGCTTTTGCGATCTGTTCCTTGGTATATCCCGCACGGCCGAGCGAGTTGGACAAGGTTTTTCGACGTTGCTGGAACGCCGCGTGTACCAGACGGAAGAACAGTGCTTCGTCGGCAATGTCGCAAGGCGTTTCGTTGTGCAGTCGCAGGCGGATGACACTGCTGTCCACCTTCGGGGCGGGCAAAAAACTGCCGCGGGATACCGAAAACAGGATTTCCGGCTCGGCAAAATACCGTACTGCCAGAGTGACCGCGCCGCATTCACGGGTTGCGGGCTGTGCGCACAGCCGCACGGCGGCCTCCTTTTGCACCAATACGGTGATCGCTTCGATCGGCAGCCGACTTTCGAGCAGCCGCATCAGCAGCGGGGAGGTGATGTAATACGGCAGGTTCGCACACACGACGACCGGAAGTCCCTCGGCGTGTTCTTGAATGATCGCGGCGAGGTCGAGCTTCATCGCGTCGCCGTTGATGACCGTGACATTCGGGTATTCCGCAAGCGTTTCCTGCAAGATCGGGAGCAGGCGGGTATCCAATTCAATGCTGATGACGCGTTTTGCCACCTGTGCAAGCTCTTTCGTCAGCACCCCGATACCGGGCCCGATCTCCAGAACGGCAAATTCACCGTCAAGTTCGGGATGACACAGCTGTGCCATACGAGGGCAAACAGAGGGGTTTATCAGAAAATTTTGGCCGAGCGCCTTGGAAAACGAAAAGCCGTGTCGCGATAAAATGTCGCGCACGGTATTAAGATCTGTCAAAGCCGGCATAAACACCCTCCATTCACAGTTTTTCTTATGGTATCACAAAAAAAGCGGGTTTTCAATATAAAAGCGGCGAAATGTGGAAGGATCGGTGGAAAGTGTGACCGGTTCGACGGGATGCGGCAGGGTGCGGCACGGTGCGCAGAGGGCAAAAAAGTTTTCCACCGAACTTTCCACTTTTCCACATAAAGGCATTGTGGAAAGTTTGGGGAAAGAAAATATAGTTGAACAGTGAAGAAAAAGGCGTTATAATAGACGAAGAATCTCGGCGTCAGGAGCAAACAGTATGAAATTTTCGGCAGGACAATTCGATATTGCCGTTATCGGCGCGGGGCACGCAGGCATTGAAGCCGCTTTGGCGGCGGCGCGGCTCGGATGCCGCACGGCGATCTTCACCATCAATTTGGATGCGGTGGGAAATATGCCGTGTAATCCGTCGATCGGCGGCACTGCCAAGGGGCATTTGGTTCGTGAGATCGACGCGCTCGGCGGTGAAATGGGAAAGGCGGCGGACGCTACCTTCCTGCAATCCCGTATGCTCAACCGCGGCAAAGGCCCCGCGGTTCATTCCCTGCGCGCACAGATCGACCGCCGTGTGTACGGCGCGTACATGAAGCAAAAGCTTGAAACCACGCCGAACGTTATCCTGAAACAAGCCGAGATCGTGGCGCTGGAACGTGCCGGCGACGAGTGGCGGCTGACCACGCGGTTAGAGGAGCAGTACATCGCCAAAGCGGTGATACTCGCTACCGGCACCTATCTGCGCGGTACGCTGTTTATCGGCGATGTATCGTACGACGGCGGGCCGGACGGCCTCTTCCCCGCCTCCGAACTGACGCAGTCGTTGGTGGAGATGGGAATGTCGTTGCGTCGGTTTAAGACCGGAACGCCCGCACGCGTGTTGCGGTCGAGTATCGATTTTTCCAAAACCGAGGAACAATTCGGGGACGAGCCGGTGGTGCCGTTCTCGTTTGAAACGGAAGGAAAACTGGAAAATCAAGTCGCGTGCCATATCACCTGGACGACCGCCGAAACCAAGCGTGTCATTTTGGAAAATCTGCATCGCTCGCCGCTGTACGGCGGAAAGATCAGCGGTGTCGGGCCGCGGTATTGTCCCAGCTTTGAGGATAAGGTCGTGCGGTTTGCGGACAAGGAGCGGCATCAGGTGTTTATTGAGCCGTGTGGGCTGAACACGGATGAAATGTATTTACAAGGTCTATCCTCTTCCCTGCCGGTGGATGTTCAGCTGCAGTTTTTGCGTACCATTCCCGGTTTGGAGAAGGTCGTCGTGATGCGGCCCGCGTATGCAATCGAATACGATTGCTGCGATCCGTTGCAGCTGTCTGCGACGTTGGAGTGCAAGGCGTTTCCAGGCCTTTACGGTGCGGGACAGTTTAACGGCAGCTCCGGCTACGAGGAGGCGGCGGCACAGGGCTTGGTTGCCGGTGTCAACGCCGCGCTCAAGTTGCAGGGGCGAGAGCCGATGCTGTTGGATCGCGCGTCGAGTTATATCGGTACGCTGATCGACGATCTGGTCACCAAGGGGTGTATGGATCCCTACCGTATGATGACCTCGCGGTCGGAATACCGCCTCATTTTGCGGCAGGATAACGCCGATGAACGCCTAACGCCGATCGGCAGAAAAGTCGGACTGGTGGACGACGGCAGGTGGGAACGCTTTTGCCGCCGTCAGCAGCAAAAGGCGGCGGAACGCGAGCGGTTGCGGGAGACCATTCTCTCCCCCACCGCCGAACTCAATGCCGTCCTGGAACAAAACGGTACCACACCGGTCGTCAGCGGCATTCGGTTGGAGGAATTGTTGCGCCGACCGCAGTTGAATTACGACAATCTGACGGCAATCGACACCGATCGCCCGCCGATGGATGCGTTGGTGCGCGAGCAGGTCGAGGTCGAGATCA
>CAYZXC010000018.1:1708-17066 GCA_964482275.1 uncultured Eubacteriales bacterium | reverse complement strand
GCGTAGCGCGATAGCCGCTCTCCTCCAACGCACGGATCAGCTCGTCCTGCGTTTCAACACTGCGGCTTTGTATGATCTCCAAGATCTTGGCTTGGCGTTTGACTTTCATATCGTTTATACCTTCCTGTTCGTGAGTTTATCATCCAGCACCTGATAAAAGGGCTTTTGTTTGAGCTTGATGAGCTTCGCGCAGGTATCGGAGCGCGACACGCGCACCTGCCCACCCTCGGCAATGCGGATCGCCGCCTCACCGTCCACCGTGACAAACACCGGCGATTCCGACCGTTCGGGAGCAAGAGTCAACACGGCGTCCTGATCAAAAATATACGGACGGCTATGTAACGAGTGAGGACAAATAGGTGTCAGTAACAAGCACCGCAACGCCGTATCCACGATAGGACCGCCTGCCGACAGTGAATACGCCGTAGAGCCCGTGGGGGTGGCGACGATCACACCGTCCGCCTGATAGGTAGAGACCGGCTTTTCGCCGTTTTTGACACTGACCTCGATCATACGGGACAATGCGCCGCGGGAGATGACCGCCTCATTCAGCGCACTGTACCGTTCGGTACCGTTCTCACCGTCCACGGTGATATCCAAAAGCATCCGTTCCTCGATATCGTAATCACCGCTGATAAGACGGCAAAGCTCCGAAAGCTCAGACAGTTCCAAGCCCGCCGTAAAGCCGAGTCTTCCGCTGTTGATGCCGAGCACCGGTTTGCCGAAAGCCGCGGCGCTTTTCGCCGTATGGATAATGGTGCCGTCACCGCCGATCGCGACCGCCACGTCGCAAACTTTCAGAAGCCCTGTCATATCCTGTGGCGGGAACGCCGTATCGCGCGGCACGGTGACCGTGACATCCATCGCGGACAAGGCTTGTTGCACTTGCACGAAAGCCGCTTTGCCGTCGGCGGTTTTGGTGTTGGGGATCACGGTGATGTTCATAAAACGCACCTCCTGTCAGTGCCGAGAAAATGTGGTATCAACCAACTGCCGAATATCCGGCAGTGTCGTTTGTTCACCACCGTAAACCAAGGTGGCGATATATTCAATATTGCCCTCGCTCCTGCCGGCACCGCCGGTGATGGGCGATGCTGAAAGCGCCTGCAACGCGCAGCCGGACTCCGAAAACAGCTCGCAGGCCTCGCGCAGCACCCGCACGTGGACACGGCGGTCACGGACGATGCCGTTTTTCCCAACGTCTGCCTTGCCTGCTTCAAACTGCGGCTTGATCAAAATCAGCAAACGCGCGCCTTCACGCAAATACGCAAATACCGACGGCAGAACCGTGCGGATCGAAATGAAGGATACGTCCATAGCCAGCAGATCTACCGAGTGCGGCGGAATGACCGCAGACAGCGCCTCTCGATCGCGGATATCCGTCCCCTCCAAATTCACAACGCGGGGATCGGCAACCAGTGTCGGATGCAGCTGACCGTGACCGACATCAATCGCATATACACAAGATACACCGCCTTGCAACATACAGTGCGTAAACCCACCGGTAGAGGCGCCCACATCCATCGCAACGCACGGGGTGGGTAGCGGCAAAATGGCCGCCAGCGCCGTTTCAAGCTTCAGCCCGCCCCGCCCGACGTAGCGTGGTGCATCGGCGGTGCAGGATACCGAATCGGTCTTGTCAGCAACGGCAGACGGCTTGGTGACCGTCTTACCGTTCACGGTGATCGCACCTGCGCGGATCAGTTCCTTGGCTTTATCGCGGCCCGTGGCGTAGCCTTCCGCCACGACGCGGGCATCCAGCCGCTCACTTTCCGCCACCGGGCAAACCCTCCTGCAACAGTGTCTTCACCATACTGCTCACATCAAGCTTACAAAGCTTTAAGCCGTCCTCCACCGAGCAGGTGGGGATAAAGCCGTCAATCGCGTGGATCTCATATTTACCGCGGTAGCGGGATTCCATAAGACGGGAACCCAGCTGTTGGGCGATACCGCCGTTCTTGGCACCCTCTTCAAAAAACACGATGCGCTGATACTGACGGCTAAGCGCCAGCACTTCCTCCGGAATGGGGTGAATACGTGTCAGCTTGATAACCGACACCGGCATTACCTCCTGCACCTTCTGCACCGCTTGCAGTACGTTGGAAAACAGTCTGCCGTAGGTGATCACAACGGTGCGTGCCGACGCATTACGGAAATGTGTGAACGGCTTATAGTCCGATTTGTACAGATCCAAATGCGGGAACTGCCCGCCCTTCGGATACCGCACCGCGGCGATGCCGTCCGTTTCGTACAGTGCCTGCTTTAGGGTGATGGAAAGCTCCTCGTATGTCGACGGCGCAAAAATGGTGGTGTTCGGTACGGTAGACAAAAACGGCACGTCGAAGATACCCTGATGTGTTTCGCCATCGTCCGGGACCACACCCGCACGGTCGATCGCGAGCACGATATGATTGTTCATGATCGCAGTGTCGTTCAGCAGCTGGTCATAGCTGCGCTGTAAGAACGTGGAATACACCGCAAACACCGGCAGATATCCGCCGACAGCGAGCCCCGATGCAAAGGTGACGGCGTGTTCCTCCGCGATACCGACATCAAAAAAGCGTTTCGGAAACTGGCGCGCGAAAGTGGACAGCCCCGTACCGCCGGTCATCGCGGCGGTGGCAACACAGATCTTCGGATCCTCCTCCGCCAGCTTACACAGCTGATCACCGACAACGGTAGAAAAATTCGGGCCGGCCTTCGCGATGGTCGCACCGGTTTCGCGATCAAACGCCGAAATGCCGTGATATTTGTCGGGATTCTGCATAGCAGGGGTGTACCCCTGACCTTTGACGGTTTCCACGTGCAGCAGAACCGGACGGTTTAGGTTCTTCGCCGTTTGCAGCGCCCTTGTCAGGTCGCGCAAATTGTGGCCGTTCACAGGGCCCAAATAGTAATAGCCCATATCCTCAAAGGTAGAACTGCTGTGATAGACACTGTTTTTGAGGCGGCATTTCACGCGCACCATGAAGCGGTGCAGCGGCTCGCCGATCAGCGGGATCGCCGAGAGAATGTTACCGAAATTATTTTTCGCCTGCACATAGCGCGGACCGGAGCGAAGCATCGCCAGATGCCGTGCCATAAAGCCGACGTTGCGGTTAATGGACATCTGATTATCGTTGAGGATCACGATCAATCGGTCGTGACTGCGGCCGGCGTTGCACAACCCTTCATAAGCAAGACCGCCGGTCAGCGCACCGTCACCGATGACCGCTACCACATACCCGTCATCCCCCGCCAGTGCCTTTGCTTTTGCAATGCCGTTGGCAGCGGAAACTGAGGTAGAACTATGACCCGCGACGAAAGCGTCGTACGGGCTTTCGAGCGGGCGCGGAAAGCCGGAGATACCGCCGGTCTGGCGCAGTGTGCCGAAACCCGCCCGGCGGCCGGTAAGCAACTTATGACAATAGCACTGATGCCCGACATCCCACACGATCTGATCATGCGGGAGTGAAAACATCTTATGCAGAGCCACCGTCAGCTCGACAACGCCTAAGTTGGAGGACAGATGCCCGCCGTTTTGGGAAACCGTTTCAACAATGGTGCGGCGCAGCTCGTCACACAACGTGCTGAGCTCGTCGGGTGACAGTTTTTTCACATCCTCTGATGCGTGGATAGTTTCTAAAACACTCATTGCTTTGATCCAATCCTTTTTTAGTGTGTTCGGTTGAGCAGGGCATCCGCGAGTTGGCACAGGTCTGCGCCGTCCGCAAAACATTCCAGTGCAGCCTTTGCCTGTGCGGTATAGGATGCGGCAAGCGTCCGTGCCTGTTCCAAACCAAGCAGCGATACATACGTGTTTTTCTCATTCGCATCGTCACTGCCGACCGGTTTACCGAGTTCTTCGGCAGTAGCCGTGACATCCAGAATATCGTCAACGACCTGGAACGCAAGTCCCAGATAATATCCATACTGACCGGCGCTTTCGATCTGCTCGTCCGTACCGCCGCCGAGGATCGCTCCCATACGGCACGCGGCGACGAGCAACGCCGCCGTTTTCCCCTCCTGCAGACGCTTGAGGGTATCGAGGCCGATCGACTTTCCCTCGCTGTCCAGATCCAACACCTGGCCGCCGATCATGCCGTGAACACCGGCGTTATCCGCAAGCTGAGAAGCGGCACGCAGTGCCGCACACGGTTCAACATTCTCCGCCGACAGCATGATCTCAAACGCGCGGTTAAGCAGGGCATCGCCCGCTAACAACGCCATCGTTTCACCGTATTTCGCGTGGGCGGACGGCTTGCCACGGCGCAAGGGACTGTTGTCCATACAGGGAAGATCGTCGTGCACCAGCGAATACGAGTGAACACATTCGATTGCCGCGGCAAACGGCATTGCGTTTTCGGCGGCGCCACCGCATATACGACACCATTCCAGCAGCAACACCGGGCGGATGCGTTTGCCGCCACCCTCACACGCATACCGCATGATCTCACCGATGCCGTCATCTGACGGCAAAAACTCGGCAAGGCGGCGCTCAACAAGTTCAAGATGCTGCTGTAAGCGTTTGGTATACAGCGCCATCAGACTTCCTCCTGTCCGTTTTCTGCTGTTAGCTTAATGATCTTCTGTTCCGCTGTCTTGAGCGACTCGGCACAAAACGCGGTCAGCGCCGTCCCCTCTTCAAACAGCTTCATCGACTCATCCAAAGTTCCCTTTCCGCTTTCCAGCACGGAAACGATCTCTTCCAGGCGTTCCATCGCCTGTTCAAATGTCATGTCTTTCATGATAACACCTCTTTTTCGGTCACCCTGCACCGGATCGTACCGTCGGTGACGCGTACGGCGAGTAGTTCGTCAATATCCACATCGTTCACCGAATGAACGAGACCCGCATCGGTATGCACCGTGGCATAACCGCGGGAGATCACCTGCAGGGGGCTGAGCACGTGCAACTTACCGGCGGCGGTCGCTAAACGGCGATCGGCACGCGATAGAGTAAGCTTTGCGGCGGCGGAAAACCGTTTGACGGTTCCGTCCAACCGCATCATACGCTCCTCCACCGGATACAGCGGTGACGTCAAACACCGCTTGTTTTTGAGAAGCTCCAGCGCGTTCTGCTTACGGGCAAGTGCCGTATTCAGCGCACGACCGGCAGCGGCACGCAGCAAGGCGATACGCTCCGAAAGCTCCCGACTGTCCGGCACGGCGAGCTCTGCTGCCGCCGACGGCGTTGGAGCACGCAGATCGGCGACAAAATCGCAAATGGTAAAATCCGTTTCATGACCGACAGCGGAAATGACCGGAACGGTACACGCCGCAACGGCGCGTGCGACCGCTTCGTCATTAAACGCCCACAGATCCTCCAGCGAACCGCCGCCTCTGCCGATGATGATCACATCGGGCGTGTGCGGCGCATCGGTCTGCCGCATCTTCTCAAATGTGGCGAGTGCTTGCACCAACTGTGCGGGAGCACCCTCGCCCTGTACCAATACGGGCAGTAAAACCACCTCCGCAAGCGGATACCGTCGGCCGAGCACATTGAAGATATCCCGTACGGCCGCGCCGGTGGCGGCGGTGATGACGCCCACCCGCTTCGGGTAACGCGGCAGAGGGCGCTTGCGCGACTCATCAAACAAGCCCTCGGCACCCAATCGGTTTTTCAGTTGTTCAAAGGCGACCTGCAATGCACCGGCACCGTCCGGTTGCAGATCGTCAATATAGATCTGATACGCGCCGTCCTTTTCGTACAGCGATACCCGCGCCCTGGCAATCACCTTCATACCGTTTTCCGGCACAAAGCGAAGGTTCATCGCCTGCGAGCGGAACATCACCGCCTTGACGACGGCGTTTTCATCTTTCAGGGACATATACAGATGCCCCGATTTGTAGTGATTCACGAAGTTGCTGATCTCACCGCTGAGCAGGATCTGCCCCAAATTCGCATCACTTTCGATCAGCGAACGCACATAGCGGTTGAGTTGACTGACGGTAATAACGGTCATGCTACTGGTCACCTCCTGCGCGGAGTGCCGTCAGGATCGCGATACCTGCGGCGTTGTCCGCCGAAAAGCTGGGCGGCGCAAAGACACCGCCGAATCTTTCCTGCAGTGCAGCACGCAGCAGTGTATTGGACATAACGCCACCGGCATATACCACCGGCAGATCGCCGTACTGCGCAAGCAGCTGATCGGTCATACTCACGAGCGCGGCTTGGATACTGAGCAGGCAAAAACGAGCGACCTCGGCGGGCTGTACACCGTCCGCGAGCAAGCGGCGGCACTGATTTTCCACGCCTGAGAGGTGACAACAAGCCCCCTCCATTGACGGTTTAGGCAAGCGGGCAATATCCGCTTGCTGCGACAGCTTATCCAACGCAGGGCCCGCAGGGAACGGTAGTCCCAGCAGACCGCCGACACGGTCAATGAGCTGCCCCGCCTTAAGGTCCAACGAATGTGCGACAGAGGTGCACGAAATAGCCGTCTCACTATGCGGCTTCACAAGTAACGCCTCGGTCGTGCCACCGGACACGTGAAACGCCAAAAACGGCTGATGACGCAAGGACAGCTGATCTGCACCGTACAGTGCCGCCATAACGTGGCCTTGCTGATGTGTGAACCGATACAGCGGTTTCCCCGCCGCGGCCGCAAGAGCACGCGCCGTCCCCTCGCCCGCTAAAAAACAGGGCATGTACGAGCCCTCAGCCTCCATCGGTCGGTCCGACACGCCAACGGCATCGGGAGACCGTGCTCCGACCTCGGCAAACAGCTGCTCCAAAAGCTCCGGCAGTTGCTTTACGTGATGAAAGACCGCGTCACTCTGACGAAGTCCCAACTCTCCCGCCTTGACGGGTAAAAGTTGTTTTACTTGCCAAAGCGCCCCCGTCGCTGCATCAAATGCCGCGGCGGAGGTCGTATAATTGCTGGTATCCAGCCCAATATAAAAACTCATATTACGCCTCGTGTCGGCGGGCAATGCCGCCCAACACGCCGTTGATAAAGGATGCGTCGGCATCGCCGCCGTAACGTTTGGCAAGCTCGACCGCCTCGTTGATAGACACACTGACCGGGATCGAGTTCTCCCACAGCATCTCGTAGATCGCAAGGCGCAAAATCGCCAATGCGACACGAGACAAACGATCCTTGCTCCATTTGTGGGAGAATTCCGATATCTGTGCATCGATCTCCTCGGTGTGTACCAGAACGCCCTCAACAAGAGACAGCGCAAAAGGATCGCGCACGATCTCTCTGGCTTCACCGGCATTTTCTAATATTTCGTCAAGCGGTGTGTCCGAAAAACTTTTTTCGAACAGCAACACAAACGCAAGCTCTCTTGATTCCCGTCGCGTCATACCGCACCCTTGCCTTTCTGTTTTCAAACTCCAAATTTTACAAAGCCGAAAACCCTCTACACAGCTGCAGAGGGTTCAGCACTTATTCCGCTTGATTCTTCTTTTCCGTTTCCTTTTTCTCGTTCAGCACGATACCGGCAATGTGAACATTGACCTTAGTGACCGGACGGCCCGTCATGGACTGCACCTCGTCCTTAACAACGCGTTGCACCTGACCGGCGACATCCGGAATGCGGACGCCCGCCTTGAGATTGATATACAGATCCACGATTATTTCACTTTCGTTATTGACGACCGCGACGGATTTGGTAGCGGCATTGCCAACCAGTCCGCGCAGGTCCTTGATGCGGGGCGCCATACCTGCCACACCCGGCACCTCAACAGCCGCCGTGCTGGCGATCGTTGCGATCACTTCTTCGGAAATGATGCAGCGTCCTTCCGGAGTTTGATATCCTTTGTCACCCATAGCGATGACCTCCTTTTGCATTTATGGCTTTATTATATACCATAAACTGCCCGGAGGGCAACAGTTTTTTATTATTTTACGGTTACAATATTGATATTTTGTGCCGGAATGTCCGCCTGAGAGGTCACGACCTGCGAAATTTTCGCCGTATCCTGCACGGTCAGACTGTCACTTTGTACTACCACACTGCACGCACCGTCCGCAATGTACACCACGCAATCCGCAAACCCCTTCGCCTTAATAAGGCTTTCGATGTTGCTTTCTTGTTCGATCGCCTTGGTGATCGCGATGACCTCAGCGGTAACCGTCTGCTTCTGCTCGTCGGTTGCCTTGACATCGTTCAGCAGATCCTTAACCGTCTGCACGGCCTCATCGCGGGACGCTTCACGGCTTTTGCGCGCTTGCTCAAAATACTCCGCCGCTGTCAGAGCGTCAGCTGTTCCGTTGACGTTGATCGCCTCACCCAGCGTCTTATCATCGTCCGGCTGTTCAGTTTGCGTGCCGCTATTATCGATAATATCAGTGGGGCTTTGTGTAAAGAAATAATTGAGATAGATCGCCACGCCGAGTGCGATCACGAGAGTGCCAAGCAGCACCGTCTTTTTACCGAGAAACTTTTTCATACCATGATCTCCTTTATGAAAGTTTTGTAATGCAAACACGTTTGGAAGAAATATTCAGGGCGACCGTCACCGCCTGTGACACACGGTTGCGCACCTCTTCGTCATCCCCGCCCTGGCACACTACCACCACGCCGCGCACGGTGGGTTGGATCTCGGTAACGAGAAGTCCCTCACGGCCGTTGTCGGTGTCAATGACGATAGCGGCACTCTCGCTGTCATCCCGCTGCGTCAGCCGCGTATCACCGCCACTGATATCTTCTTCGCGGTCAGAATTGCTTTTTTCCTCGGTCGCATAGACGTATTCCACGCCGTTTTCCAGCGTTACCATGACCTGGCACGCGCCTGCACCTTCAATACTGCCGATCAACGCAGTGAGCCGTTCTTCCGTTTGCCGGATAAAATCGTCCGCGGTAGAAACCACCGTGTTTTCGGTTTTTTCGGGTATAAATTCCGGGATGATGAGCAAAAGCACACCGACGATCCCGCAGACGATGAGCACCGTCCGCGCCTTGCCGGACGCCGTAAGCGCCCGTAGCCGTCCCGTCCACACCGATAGAATTTCCTGCATATTCCGTCACTCCTCCGTTTTGACGACGACCGTCGTTTCCAGTTGCTTTTCCAACACCTCCCGCACCACTGCCGCAATGGGCACACTTTGTTTGTCCACATAGATCGTAATCTGCTTCATATATATGCCTCCCGACTCCGAAGTATCCGTGATGACCTCCACTTTTTTTGCAGTAACGTTGCGTACCGCCATTGCCTCGTCCACGACAGCGGCAGCAGCAGCCTCCACCTGTACCTTCAGCTGCTCCGTCACGCGCTCCTCAAGCAGCCCCGTGACGACGTCCGGCGGTAGCAGGTCGATCTCCAGTTCCGGCAACGAGGTGATCTTCAAGAGCGGCAGTGCCAGCGCACACAGAAAGAAAGAGGCAGTTATCAGCGAAAACAATTTGCCGCTTCCCGCCTTGGGCGCAAGCAAGCGGATCGCTGAGCAACCGAGTGCCGCCATACACACCGCGGCGCTCCAGGCGCGTATTTCATTCATGTTGTCCCTCCCACGGCGACGGTGATGACCGTCAGCGATACCGTCAGCAACAAACCGCCGACGCACAGCACCCCCGCCAGACAGCGCATAATACCGTGCGCTGTTTTGAGAAGCTCCGAAAACGGTTGCAGGCCAAACAGGTCGGCCGCCATCTCCCCCACCGACAGCATCACATTCCACAGCAGACACGACATCAACGGTGGCAGCACAATGATGAGCGTCGCCGCGATGCCGAAACAGCCCGTTGTTGAGCGTAGCAGATGCAGGCATCCGCGAATGGTGGAAAAGGCTTCACTGATCGAGCCGCCTACCACCGGCACAAAATGGGCTATGGAAAACCGCAGGGCACGGTCGCTGAGCTTATCCGCGGCACCGCCGACAAGCGTTTGAAGGGACAAAACACCGGTAAACAGCACCATACCGAGCGTAAGCACCCATGTTGCCGCCTTACCGATCATCGCACCGACTCTGCCGAGCCTCAATTCCGGTGTCAGTGAACCCGTGAGCCCCAACGCCAACGAAATAGACAAGAGCGGCACGATCAACGACCCCGCCGCCCACGACAGCAATTCAGCGGCATACAGCACGATCGATTGAAACGACGCGGCAGCAGACGCCTGACCGCCGGTCACGAGGATGCCTGCGTACACCGGCACAAAGCTTGCCATAAACACCGATACCGATTCCATTGCCTCACATACGCGCTCCAGTTGACCGGCAACGGGCAGCATCACCGTCCCGCACGCGGCAAGCGCGCAGATCACGCTGAACACGGACGACGCCTCCTCGGTGCGCAACGTTTGGCGCATACCGTCCACCCACGCGTATACAAGCAGGATGCCAAGCACCGTTCCGCACGCCGCAAGCGGCTCCCCGGCCGCGGTTTTAAGCAGCTCCCACAGCTCGCTCAGCAGTGAACCGGTATCCATTTCGGTGAAGGCATCCGCCTCCAGTGAATCAATGTTCAATCGGTCGAGCAGTTCCCGCGTTTCCTCCGGCAATGCTTGCAACAGTGCTTCACCGCCACTCGCCTCCAACTGTTCCCGATACAGCTCGTCAAGCGTTTGCGCCCGTGTAGGAAGCGTGCACAGCATGAGCAGTACGATCGTACACACGGCCGCTTTCATCGTCCTCATATGCTTATCCTTTCTCGATGAGCGACAAAGCGATGCTGCCGATCTTTTGGAACAGCGGCAACGCAAGTGCGAGTAAGATCAGCTTACCGGCAAGCTCGGTTTTGGCCGAAAGGCCCTGCTCGCCCGCATCGCGGCAGGCGTCGGATGCCAGCTGCGTGATAACGCAGATACCGAGCGACTTGAACAGGATCTGTATATATTCGCCGGACAGACCGCTCGCCTCCAGCATCGTCTGTATATCGCCGAGCAGCGGTGCCATGTAGTCAAGTGCCGCAGCCACCATCAGAATACCGGCGACGAGGGTAACCGCCATCGCCTGTTCGGGATGTGACCGACGCAGCATGACCGCTAAAAATGCGGTGATGACAGCCACCGCCGCTATCGCCATCCACTCCATCGTTACAACCCAAAGACCGATTTGACCATGCGGAACAGATCGCTGATCTCGGTCACGATCATCGTCAGCACCACGATCAGTCCCGCCAGTGTCGTCAGCATTGCCTGTTCCTCGCGGCCCGACCGGATCAGCACCTGATTGAGCACCGCCACGATGATACCGATCGCCGCGATCTTAAAGATCAGATCTACTTCCATACTGCTTCGCCTCTCCTTTTACAAAAGCAGCAGTGCCGCAGCACTGCCGCCGCAAAATCCAAGCGCCGTATACAAACCGCCGCGAGTACGCATCTCTTCTTTCCGCTGTTGCACGCAATCACCGACAAGTTTGGCGTAGTGCTGACAGTGACGAACTTCGCCCGTGATATCCGCCGTACCCAGCCCGTCCGCAAAATCCAAAAAAAGCGTTGTTTCCTGTTCGGAGAGAACCCACCCCCGACAATGTTCCCGCACTGCCGTTTTCCATGCCGTGCGAAATTCCCCGTCGTCGGACAGGTGCGCCACCGTATCCTGCAGCAACGGAAAGGCGGAAAACTCCTCGGTATCCGCCGCCGAACGCAGGAGCTCCCCCATCGGCGACGCCGTATAGCGGATCTGTTCCGAAAGCCGTTGTAAGAACCGTTCAAACAGCGACAGCATCGTGATCCGATGCACCAGCGTATGCCGGGCGGTCATGCCGATACCGAGTCCTGTCAACAACACCATGATCGCACCGAGTCCTTTCACATAACCAATCCTCCGTTCGCAATACCTGCGCAATATGTCCCGGCGCGTGCCGCCCACACAGCAGGATCACATAGTCAAACACACCGCGTTCCAACATATCCCGCAACCCGTCGCGTCGGCAAAGTTCCTCCGGTGTGCGCAGATGCACCGTGGCGATCGTCGGGACGCCGCGTAAAAAGCCGTCACAAACTGCCGCAAGCTCGTCAGCATCTCCCAATTCATCCAGCAGCACCGCACGCGGTGCCAGACAGCGCACCGCCTGCTCGATCCCGGCTGCCTTGGGGGTATGGCACAGCACGTCACACCCCACAAGCGGTCTTCCGCCGGACAGCTCTCCGCGCTCGTCAATCACCGTTACCGGTAGCCGACGACAGGCAAATTGAGCAGCAAGATCGCGCAGAATACTGGTTTTGCCGCCTGCGGGTTCGCTGCATATCAACGCACTGTGCACGCCGTTTTCGCAAAGAAACGGCATTAGCGTTTCGGCACAACCGACGTGCTCGCGCGCCACGCGGATACACAACGCGCTGATTGCCCGGTAGCCGGTGATTTGCCCATGCTCGACCACTGCCGTTCCGGCAATACCGACGCGGCAGCCGCCCGCCGTTACGAAACCGCGGCGAAGCTCCTCCTGATGCGCATATACCGAATATTCCAGTATGCGATCGGCACTCTGCCGCAGCAGCACCTCGCTGCATACGATCCCATCCTCACGCTTTACGCTGACCATGCCGTTTTCGGCAACGAACCACTCCTCGCCGCCGAAGCCAAGCGACACGGCCTGTCCCGCCCGTAAACGAAGCTCCTGTGCACGACGGCTCACCACCGTGTCCACCGCAAGCAAGGGCGTTTGCAGTGCGTGCGGCAACAGCGATACTGCCGCTGTATATCCGTCCATGTCCATCCCCCCTGCCTGTCCTATTCGTATGCCGTATCCTTGTCCGTTAGAACAAAAAAGGCGAAAAGCATCACGCAGACACTTTTCGCCTAAAAAGCAACGGGCCCGCCTCACGGCGGGCCCGTTGCTTTAGTTAGAGGGGTGTTTTGAGGAGGGGTAATGTACTCAGCTTAACGGATCAGTTCCGGTGCGGCTCCATCCCTGCTCCCTGAGCACATCTGTAGTGTAACAGACAAACACGGCACGAATGTGAATTGAGTGTGAATAAACTGTAAGAAAATTTTTATTGCCGAAAAGCAAACAAATGTTTGCATTTTTCAAAAACATGTGTTATACTGAAAATCGAAAGGGTGATACAGCATGAAGCCTTTGAACGAAAAACAGCAAAAAATGTTAGTTTTTTTGAAAGAACGCATCCGAGACGGCGTGCCGCCAACGGTGCGTGAGATCTGTGCGGCAGCGGGGATCAAATCCACCTCCACCGTGCACGCATATCTGCAAAAGCTTGAGGAATCGGGCTATATCAACCGTGACACGGGGCTGACCCGCTCGATCCGCATCCCCGGCGAGGCAGTGTCGCGTGTTCCGTTGCTCGGTAAGGTCACCGCCGGTCTGCCGATCTTAGCGGTCGAGGAAGTGGAAGACTATGTTCCCTATTCGGGCGGCGGATATCCGACTGAGGAGCTGTTCGCGCTGCGTGTGTCAGGCACCAGTATGCTGAACGCCGGGATTCTGGATCACGATATCGTGATCGTACACAAAACACCGGCGGCGAACAACGGTGATATCGTTGTCGCACTGGTCGGCGACGAAGCAACCGTCAAGCGCATTTATTTTGAACGGGATCATATCCGCCTGCAACCGGAGAACGACGCATTTGAACCGATCATCGTTAAGGAAGCGGTCGTACTCGGCAAGGTCGTGTCCCTGCTGCGTAATTTCGGTTGACAAATACGATAAATTTGCATATACTAATACTCCGCCGTGTTGGAGAGCGCACGGCGGCATATGGGGGCGCAAAGGTTTCGACGGGGATTGTGAGCCCTGGCAAGCGAGTAGCGGTGCAGGACCGCTATAAACCCTGCAATTTTTTAAGAATAAACGACAACAATAAAGTTGCTCTCGCTGCTTAAATTTTAGCAGCCGTTCCGTCCCGAAGTACCGCGGTCGGGAACGGAGCGTCGATTAGCGGTGAACGTGAACGAAGCGCTGTCGCGCGCTTTGTCATGACGTAAGCGACTACCGTAACGCAGAGCCTGCCTGTCGGCACTGCGCGAGGGGAATCTCAATAGACCGGCTGCACTCGGAGAACGCCACGGTAAGTGATTTTCGGACAGGGGTTCGATTCCCCTCGCCTCCACCAAGAGAACAGAAAAGCCGCTAAACAAGCGGCTTTTCTCGTTTTATTAGTGGTTTTGGCAGGATTTTGGCAGGAATTCACGGGTGCGTTTTTCTCAACCGCCTGTATATCGTCTGTCAAATCAAGAATATCTTTCCTATGCTTTTTGGCAGGGAGGGATATTATGTCAATTCCGCAGGAGATCGGTCGAAACATTGTGTTTATGCGCAGCAAGATCGGGGTTACTCAGGAATGGCTCTCACTCGAAACAGAGATTGCCGGCTCTTATTTGCGAGAGATCGAGCATGGCCGAGCAAACCCCACCATAGAAGTGTTAGGGCGCATCGCACAAGCACTACAAATCCCGCTCGACCTTCTTGTCACCGAAGGCCTTGAGCAAAACTACGACCGGTATTTCCCTAATCAGGAATTTGATCGCGTTCTTTTCACGGAGGTTGAAGTCCTATTTTTGCACTACATCCTCAAGCAAAGACTTTGCCCAAACTGCCAAACAGTGGTAGAAACCGAGCGACAACGATTCAAAAAGACACATCAACCCGACAACGTATCTCTCTTCAGTCATTATATGGGGAGGCGATAATATGGTTTTATATAAGCTGCGGATCGACAAGGTGCAGGACGAACAGAAGCGCATGCACGCCGTATACGGTGTGGACGTTTTCCAACGCGTCCAGTCTGTTCCCGACATCTTTACCGACGGTCAGAGTGCAGAACAGTTCGTCAACCTTTGCAATCAATTGCAGCTTGCACCGATCCATCTTCGCGACGTTATCGAGGATGTGTTGGTCAAATAGCAAAGCGCCTTTGCTTTAAAAGCAAAGGCGCTTTTTCTCATCTCTAAGACAGGATCGGGGGATTACATACCGAACAGCTTCGATACCCTTTTTTGACTGCTTTCGATAAAGTAATCTCATTCTTTGAATTCCACAAATACTGACAGTTGTATGTGTGATAGCAGTCACCATAATCGGTAATATACACGACCGCGGTTCCGTTAGAACTGGAATCGCACGCTGACATACCGATCATCATAACAATCACTAACAGCAACGCCGTAACGTGTCCGCACGTTCTCTTCACCATATTTTCAATCTACTCCATACATCAATCCGGCTTAACACCTAAAGCCAAAACGAACGCTATGGCATATCCAATATACAGTCCGGCAACATATGTTGCTAACAACAGGTGCGCCAGCACAGCAACCGCTAACAAAATCACGATCCAAATTGTGATCGTTTTAGCAGGCGATAATGCCGCCCAAGGATACTTGATTGCACCTATGATCTGCGGAAATCCGAAAGTCCCCACAAAAAACGCACCCGCCGCCACTAACAGCGTAACAAAAACTACCATTGATACATCCTCCTTAAAATAAAAAAGTGCGCAGCCATCACAGCTACGCACCGAAAAAC
>CAYZXC010000018.1:0-1608 GCA_964482275.1 uncultured Eubacteriales bacterium | reverse complement strand
ACATCCTCCTTAAAATAAAAAAGTGCGCAGCCATCACAGCTACGCACCGAAAAACGCATGCTGCGATTCCTGCGCCACACAGTTCATTTCTCAGAGAGACATGACGAATCAAAGCATACGTTTTTGCCCAAATAGTATGCTCTCTGAGAAAAATATTAAACTGTGTGGCAAAAGTCATTATAGCACACGAACAGAAAAAATCAAGTTTAAAGCAAAAAGCCTGTGCAGTTAACTGCACAGGCCCTTTTATTATTCTCTTAGATATGCGCGGAGTCAGTCGGGTTGTTGACAACGCCGAATGCAATGAGCAACGGTAACAGCGCATTCAGCAGACCATCCACCGTTTCGGAGATGTCGACACCGGCAAACTCCTTCACGCAGAACACCACCAGCGCGCCGATGGCAAGCCACAACGCCCACGACTTAAAACGACCCAAGAACTCTTTCATTGTACCTCTCTCCTTTTTATTTTACTACCAGCGCGATGATCGCGCCGGCTAATGCCCCGACAACGGCGGTGATCGCCGCCGTGATAACCGTTCGCCAGTGACCAGCAGGAACAGCAAGCAGACTCTTGATATCCGATTTCACCTCACGGACATCCCCCTCCATATCGACCTGCTTCTGCGCGATCGTCGCCACACTCTTGACGAGATCGCTCATTTCACCCTGCTGCTTCTCCAAACCGTCTAAGCGGTGGGAATTTGACTTTGCGCGGCTTTCCACATCCGATAAGCGATGCTCCAATTGAACCTCGTCCACGTCCTCTCCCCCTTACTTTTTCACGACCTTGATCTGGATACAATCGATCGCCTTACCGAGTACACCCGCGTACCCGTCGCCGGTCTTGTCCGACAAGCCGGTGCACCAGCCGTACCAGCCGCTGTTGGCCGACGGTGATACACGGTACTTTACCTCGTACCCGTCCGCGCCGACGAGCTGCATCTGCACCGCGTCAATCGCCTTTCCGCGCACGCCCGCGTGGTCCGCGTCATTTTCCACCCACGGCAACCACCCCTTACCGAGCAGGTGCACGCGATACCGCAGCGTACCCTCGCTCGTTTTGGCGATCAGCGCTGTCATATTCTTACCAACGATACCGGCGTATCCGTTCGCGTTGAGATCGTTGCAATCCGTGACCTTCGGCAACCATTTGCCGGTATAGGTCTGGTATGTAGCGTGGATCTCGCTCTCTTCCTCCGATTTCGGCAGCGGCAGATCCGCTTCCAGATACGGCGTCGGATCGATGTGCTTGTTATCCAGTCGAACCTCAAAGTGCAGGTGTATACCAAAACTGCGTCCTGTATTTCCCATCGTACCGATTACCTGCCCGCAAAGCACCTGCTGTCCAAGCTTGACATTCACGGTTGCCAGATGCGCATACAGCGTGCTGTACCCGTTACCGTGATCGATCTTCACACAGTTGCCGTAGCTCGCGTTGCCGGTGGCGGATGTGTTGTTTTTATGCCCGGTCTGACAAAAGATCACCTTACCGGCGGCGTGAGCGATGATCGGCTCGCCGGTGATGTGTGTGCGGCCGATATCCACCGCTTTGTGTCCGGATGAAAAGCCCTGTGTGATCTTGTTGACGCCCTTTTGTAAAATTCT
>CAYZXC010000017.1:0-18303 GCA_964482275.1 uncultured Eubacteriales bacterium | reverse complement strand
GTCGACTTGACCGGCTTTTGCCATAAAAGTGGACATCGTGAATACCTCCTGTTAAATACTTCTTTTTCACAGCTTGCCCATCATAGCACACCAAAAAACGGCTGTCAAGACCTAAATTCCGTTTTTTTTAATTTATATCCCTCTAACGCTCGTTTTCTCTCGTTTTCTCGTCGAATTCCTCTGTTTCTCGTTTTTCATTTCATTTTTTTGTTTCGACAAATTTCGCACACCCCTTTTCAAGTGCAACGAAATTTGTTATACTAACAGGGATACAAAGGAGAGGTGAGCGGGATGCCCGAACAAAAGAAGATAAACCCTCACAAAAACCATCGCCAACGCATGAAACAGCAGTTTATACGAGGCGGGATCGATCAGTTTGAACCGCATCAGGTATTGGAGCTGCTGCTTTTCTTTGCCATTCCGCAACGCGACACCAATCCGCTGGCTCATCGGTTGTTGGATCGTTTCGGCGACCTGGCGTCGGTATTGGATGCGGATCACGCGGAGCTTTGTCGGGTGGACGGGATCTCGGAGCATTCAGCGACACTGCTTGTGCTGTGCGGTCAGCTCCTGTCGCGCTATTATAAGGAAAAGACAGAAAAAAGGAAATTCTCAAATCTCAGCGAGATCATGGAGTTTATGAAAATGCAGCTTATCAACGAAAAATGCGAAAAGGTGCTGCTCTTATCGCTGAACAACCGCAGTCAGATGAACAGCTGTACGGTGGTACATACCGGTACGATAACCTCCGCCGAGGCAAATACGCGTGAGCTGGTACAGGCGGGTCTGCGGACTCATGCGACAGCGGTCGTGGTGGCGCATAATCATCCTGCCGGTTTTTGCTTACCTTCCGAGGAGGACGTGACGGCAACAAAAGCGTTCGTCCCTGCTTTCAAAATGATGGATATCGAGGTGCTGGACCATATCATTGTGGCACAGGACGGCTGTTATTCCATGCGGGGGAGTCCGTACTATGCGCCGGTATTTACGGGGATGGTGTCGCGATTGGATGCGAACAAGTCTTGAGGTGTGAGAGTATGCAGGAAAAGCAAAAAAAGCCGGGAGCGTGGTCGCTCATCAAACGCTTTTTACCGTATTATAGGCAATACGCCGGCGTGGTGGTGCTGGATCTGTTCTGCGCCGCGCTGACAACGGTATGTGAGCTGGTATTGCCGATGATGGTGCGGTATATCACCGACATGGGTATGAATAACGTGGAGGCGCTGACGGTCAAGACGGTGCTGGTGATCGGCGTGTTATATCTGGTGCTGCGGCTGATCGATACCGCCGCCAACTATTATATGACCTCGATCGGGCATATCATGGGCACCAAGATCGAAACCAAGATGCGCAGTGATCTGTTTGGACATCTGCAAAGACTGCAATTTGCCTATTACGACGAAACCAAGGTCGGTACGCTGATGTCGCGTATCACGAACGACCTGTTTGAGGTGACGGAATTTGCGCATCACTGTCCTGAGGAGTTTTTTATCGCGGGGATCAAGATCATTGCCTCCTTCGTGATCTTGTGCAGCGTGAACGTCTGGCTGACGTTGATCGTATTTGCGATCGTTCCGGTGATGCTGCTCGTGTGCGGGCCGTTCCGCCACCGCATGAAAGAGGGATTCCGAGAATCCAAGGTCGTGATCGGTGATATCAACGCACAGGTCGAGGACAGCTTGCTCGGCGTGCGGGTGGTGAAATCCTTTGCCAACGAATCGGTCGAAGAAGAAAAATTTGAAGAGGGAAACGGGAAATTCCTGGCTGTCAAAAAGCACATTTATCACGCCATGGCAGGGTTTCACGCCACCACACGGTTGTTTGACGGTCTGATGTACATCACGGTGGTGGTCGCGGGCGCGCTGTTTATGATAAACGGCAAGGTCACGGCGGCGGATCTGGTAGCGTATTTGTTATACGTCAGCACGTTGCTGACCTCGGTACGTCGCATCATTGAATTTTCGGAACAGTTTTATCGCGGTATGACCGGTATTGAGCGGTTTACCGAGATCATGGACGCACCGGTGACGATCACCGACGGTCCGGATGCCAAGCCGCTGGGCGAGGTCAAGGGCGACGTGGAGTTCCGAGACGTCAGCTTCCGGTACAGTCAAGACGGCAAGGACGTGCTGAGTCACCTGAATCTGCACGTGCAGGCGGGGCAGACCATGGCGCTCGTCGGGCCGTCGGGCGGCGGTAAGACGACCCTTTGCGGATTGATCCCGCGGTTTTACGATGTGTGCGGCGGTTCGATCCTGCTTGACGGCGTGGACGTGCATAAGGTCACGCTGGAATCGTTGAGAAACGCGATCGGTGTGGTACAACAGGACGTGTATCTGTTTTCGGGTACGGTGTTTGATAACATTGTGTACGGGCGACCGGATGCGACGTTTGAGGAAGTCAAGGAAGCAGCGCGGCTTGCCGGCGCAGCAGAGTTTATTGAAGCCCTGCCGCAGGGGTATGATACCTATGTCGGCGAGCGCGGCGTGAAGCTGTCCGGCGGACAAAAGCAGCGCATTTCCATAGCGCGCGTATTTTTGAAGGATCCGCCGGTGCTGATTCTGGACGAGGCGACCAGTGCGCTGGACAACGAGTCCGAACGGTTGGTGCAGGAGTCGCTGGAGAGGCTGGCAAAAGGACGCACGACCTTTATCGTGGCGCACCGCTTGACGACTATCCGCAACGCGGATGTCATTGCCGTGATGACCGAGGACGGTATCACCGAGATGGGCTCACACGCCGAGCTGATGGAACAAAACGGGACGTACGCCTCTTTATACCGACTATACGAGTAACGAAATTTAAGGATAAAACGAGCCCCTCCACATAGAGCGGAGGGGCTCGTTTTATGGTTGTCAGCCGGATTTTCGGTAATCACTGCACCACACTTTGCGCGGATCGTCGCAATGGGCCAAGTAATACGAGGTGCTTTGCTTGGTGCACAAACCGTTTTGATAGTAACGGCATACCAAACTTGCCTGCACACGATCCACCAGATCGGCGGCTTCGGCGTGACCTTCTTTTGCCAGGCGTTCAATGGTTTTGTAATCGTTATCCTTTAACGCACGTTGATACTCGGTTTCCATTCGCCGCACGCGGCGGTTGTTCTTTACTATCGGACGTAATTCTTCAAGCCGGTCTTTACAGATCTTGGCAATATCGTCGTCACACCCCAGCTTTAGGGCTTCTTCCATTAAAAACAGAATGGTATCGTACTCGGCGGGATCGTTGTGAGCGTCTAACAAGGTGGCGGCATACATCGCCATACCGTGAGGAGATTTGGCGTCTGAGGCAACCTTTAGATACGATAACGCCTCTTCGTAGTCACCGTCGGATACCAATCCGACGCCGATAAACAAGTTGGCATCGGCCGAGCCCTTTTTGGCGGCGGCGCGCAGCAGTCGGAGATTGTTGTCGGTATCCATTGCCATCGCGTACAACTGATCGGCGGTGTACGTGTTGATTGCCTCATCGTTGATTTTACCGTTCATGGCATCGTCCAACGAGATACAATCGCCGCACAGGGTACAGTAGGCAGTCTTGATGCCGCTGTGCAAGCGGAGCTTTCCCGCGCAAGCAGGGCACAGTACGTCAACAAAAGCCATTTACTTCGCCTCCTCGTGTTGTGTTGTTGTAGCAGAGGTGTCCGCGGCGGGTTCTTCTGCATAGATCACCGGTATTAACGTGGGGAGTTTACCGTCTTTCATTTCCCAAATCTCCTCGCTCCAACCCAAGGTCTCCGTAAGGAACGCGGTGGTGGTCATCGTCCGTGCGGGCCTCAAGTTCTTGCCGTTGGGGAAGATAGAAGCCGATTTATAAGAGTTGACAATCACCAGCTCTTCTTCACCACAACTCTTCGTGGCTTTTTTGGTACCGTATACAAACGAATTTACTAAGTCGGGCGACTCATCTTGTTGTGATTTTACACCGGCAACAATACAGTAATCATAGGTAGTTGTTTTGTTTTTTGCGGTGGTGGTTTTCACCGAACAGGCCAGTGCGTGATAGCTGTTTTCAATCACATCGTTAGCTTGTATCGTCCCGGTGAGTGCACCGACATAAGGGCTTACAGTTTTGCCGTTACTGTCTCGACACACTACCGAAAGTTCGCCCTGCGCATAGCTGTTGTTCATGCCGGCGTGGCCACCTATGGCACCTACAGAGCAGGCGGTTTGGCCGTCGGACGCTTCGTCGGCGGTTACGGTAACGACTAAGTTGCCATCGAAGAACGAGCGCGAAGCACTGCCGTTTTTGCCGATCAGACCGCCTATGTACAAACAAGCGAGGTCAGTTACCGATTTGTCGTTAACGGCGGTGTGAAACTCACCGGTGTAAGACGAACCGTCCAACACGCCGTTATTGTTGCCTACCAGACCGCCCAACTCATAGTTGGGGCTGTTATGGCCCGTAAGCCAATCGAATTCAAATGTGACAGGGGTGTTGGTGTGGCAGTTGATCACAGTGCCTTTGTTTTGTGCGGCGAACGCACCGAAACGGAACGTTTTGGGCTGAGCGCATTCCGCCGTGAAGGTGATGGCACCGTCGGTGATACGGCAATTAGCAAGCGTACCTTGCTTGGCGTTGTTTTCAGCAAGCACCGCCAAGTTAAACGTTTTCGGCAAGGTCTCGCCGAACGTGCGGGTAACGCCGTTAACGGAAATGCCAACCAATGATCCGTGATTGGTGCGTACCAACGCTTGTTGCCACGTGCCGCTTTGGAACGTAAGGTTTTGCAGTTTGCCAAAATTCTGCCCGATCCACGGAGCGTCGGTCTGCGCGGCATTGGAGACGGTGTGACCGTTGCCGTCGATCTCGCCGAAGAAGAACGTCACGGCAGGAAGCGCCGTATCTTGCAGGTCAAGATCGGCATCCAACCGATAACGGCCCAACGGATTGGTGGTGAGCAAAGACAAATCGTCAACGCCGTCAATGGGTAACACGCCGATGTGCGTGTTGAAGGTCAACAACGACCAAACAAGGGCGGCTAACGAAAGCACGAAGGCCGCATTGGTAAGGCGCGGTGCCCAATTCGTAAAACCGCGGCAGGCGGGGGTGTATTGTGCGACATCGCTTTTGGGTTTTTTACGCAAACGGCGCGACTCTTTTTGCGCCTTTTGAATAGCCACCAGAATGGGGCGAAGCACCAGCCAGCCGCCCAGCAAGGAGCCGTACAGCCAATAAACGGAATAGTTTAGCACTTGTTGCGGCGCTAATAACCAGTAGACCGAAACGGCTAACGCCGCCACGGCAACGGCTAACGCCACGCCGGATACGATCGCTGCGGTCTTGCCGCTACGCTCACTGCTTGTTTGCAGATCGTTATCAAAATCGGCAATGGCTTGGTTTACGGTGTTGACGGCGTCATCACACGCGGCAGTGTACGCGACCGCTGCGCGATGTAAGGCTTCGGTAAAAGCGTTCCATTCGGATTGATACGGGCTGTTTTCTGCTTGTAACGCGCGTTCTGCCCACGGGGTAAGAGGTTCTAACACATAATTTTCCAATGTAAGGGTCCATTCGCGGTTTTCTTTCAGCAGTGCCAAAATAGCGGTGCGCTTTTCGCGGTCATCGAGATGTTTTTTCAAAAAGGTGTCTACTTTTTTCTGTATATCCAACGGCGGCAGCTCCACCGACAGATCGTTTGACAAAACCTTGACGTAACGCCACGCGGCTTCTTCTCCGTTTTGACTGCGCAAGGCCACATACTGTAATTCTTGTGGTGCTATATCTTTGCGTGCCAAAATTGACCGATGAAATGCCGCACGGGCTTCTTCGTCGCCAAGCTTGTCGTACAACGCATCGACCACGGCGTAGCGGCCGACCGTCCACTGTATGTCGGTTTCCAAAAGCTGTTTAACAAACGAACGCCACCGCTCATCAACAGCAGAAGAAGAACCATCGGGTAAGGTGCCGGGAAGTGGCGGCTTTCCTCCCCACTTTTCCCATACGCCGGCGGGGTCGACCCAACACAAAATATCACGATTTTCCTGTAACAACGCCGCGGCGCGTTTGCGCAAGGTGGTATCGGCCTTGACGGCATCGACATCAAAATCCGCACCTTTTAAGGAAACCGCAGCAGACTCGACCGCTTTGGTTGCAAACAGTTTAGAAAAAGCCTCAAACATATTGCCCAAAGCGCTAAGCATATCGGTGGTATCGACGTCGCCGCTGATTTCTTTGTATACGGTGTGTAAAACAGCGGTGAGCCCCAACGAATATTCGCCGGGGTTTGCTAAGCCACCGGCTTTGGAAAGCAGCTTGTGTATAGCGTTCAGTGAGTCGTTTTCGGAGCAGTGAGCGGCATAGTGGCCGATCCACTTGTTCATACGAAACACGTCGTTTTCAGCGGCACACTTCAACACCTTGGTATGCGTGAAAAACAGCGTTTTTTCGGCAACCTGCGTATAATGCTCTTGCTGTTCGGCGGTCGCGTAGCGGCAGGCATAGGTGTATGACCGCTCGTTGGTGAAGGGAATTCCGCGATTGATAAGCGTATCTTCGTTGTTGCATTGTCGTTCCGCCAACAATAGCAGCCAGTAGACCGCGCTGTTCTGCGGTTGCTCGTCCAATTCTTGGTTGAGCACATCGATCGCACGATCAAATTCTTCGTCGTTCATCAGGTTGATCGCCCGTTCCGTACAGGGGCTGAGTTGCGATAAAACACCATCCATAGGGACCCCTCCTTATTTCGGTTGATTTTATTGTATCATAGATAGGTATATAAAAGCAAGACCCCTGAAGAACGGGGCGCTTGTGCGGCCGTTTTACGGTGTCCAACATTTGCCGTGAGGGCGGGGCTTGTCAGCGGCCGAAAAGTATGGTATAATACCACCGAGTATTGCCGATCGAAGGGAGGGGCTTTTGTGATCTATCTGGACAACAGTGCTACTACAGCGGTGTGTCGGGAAGCGGTGGAGCGGATGACGCGCGTGATGACCGAACAATACGGGAATCCCTCTTCTCTGCATACGTTGGGGATCGATGCGCAACGCGAAGTTACGCGGGCGCGGGGAGAGGTTGCCACCCTCATCGGAGCGAAACCGGAACAGGTCGTGTTTGTCAGCGGCGGCACGGAGGCGAATAACATCGCGATATTGGGCGGTGCCGAGGCACGTATGCGTCAGTCGCATATGGCGGTGACCACCGCGATCGAGCACCCGTCCGTTGCGGCGTGCTTTGATCAGTTAGAGGCACAGGGCTGGACGGTCGTTCGTGTGCAGCCGGAGGCTGACGGGTCAATTTCTCCCGATGCGATCGAGCGAGCCTGTACACCGGATACCACCATCGTCAGCGTGATGACGGTAAACAATGAAACCGGTGCCCAAACGGATATCCCGTCCATCGTCGCGCGGGTGCGGCGTGCGGCACCGCGGGCACTCATCCATACGGATGCGGTGCAGGCTGCGGGCAAGATGCCGCTTCGTGCAGAAAAATGGGGCGTGGACCTGCTGTCGGTGAGCAGTCATAAGCTGCATGGGCCGAAGGGCGTCGGCGCGTTGTATGTTCGCAAGGGCGTGCGGGTGCTTCCGCGCATTTTCGGCGGCGGTCAGGAAAACGGTCTGCGTTCCGGAACCGAGCCGGTGCCTGCGATCGTGGGCTTTGGTGCCGCTGCCGCTGCCGTTCCGTCGCTTACCGAGCAAAAGCAGCAGTACGAAGCCCTAAGGGCGTGTTTATTGGAAGAACTCGGTTCGCATCCCGACGTGCGATTTCATTTGCCGATGGATGGCGTGCCGTATATCGTGAATTTGTCGCTTGTGGGATTCCGCAGCGAAACGGTGTTGCATTTTCTGGCACAGCGCGGCATTTTCGTGTCCAGTGGCTCAGCTTGTGCAAAAGGTAAGCACAGCTCGGTGCTGACGGCGATGGGCTTGCCGGCATCCGAGATCGACAGCTCGCTGCGCATAAGCTTTTGTCGTGACAATACGAAAGAGGACATCCGCGTATTGTGTGATGCGCTGCGCGAAGCGGCGCAGACACTGCAAAGGAGACAGGCCTGATGAAGACGATGATGAAGAAGATCGGTCGTGCGTTATGTGCGGTGATTCCGCTGTCCGGCGATTCGAAGCAGGAATGGATCCGTAAGATCGCGTTTTTGATGGCGTTGTTGGTGTTCGTTGGTTCGGCGGTGTATTTGCTGGACGATCTGGTGCTGCAGCCGAATCATACGCAGTCGGTCATAGAAACGTTAAGGACACTGTATCACGAAGGGACGGCCTCCGATTCAAGTGAAGCCGAAGAAGATACCACCGTGTACCCTGAGGGAATGAACGACATGTTCCGTACGCTGTATCGTCGGAATTCGGACGTTCGCGGTTGGCTGACATTTTCGACTGCGGGCGAGGATCTGTTTGGCGGCGCGATCGACAATCCGGTCGTACAGACGACCGATAACGACTATTATCTCACACACGATTTCTTAGGAGATATTGACAAGGCGGGGTCGCTGTATTTTGATTATCGCAACGACCTGTCGGCGGGCGGCGTGAATCGCAACCTTATCATATACGGGCACAACTTGAACAGCGGGCTGATGTTCTCCCGCTTTAACCTGCTCGCCAAGAGCAATCTGAATCGCGCGCGTCAGCTGACGACGCTGACGCTGGATACCCTGTATGAGCAAAGCACCTATAAGGTGTTTGCCGTCATGATCGTCAACGCGAACGCGGACGAGGAAACGGTGTTTAATTACATCCGTACGGAATTCACCGACGCGGAGTTCACGCAGTTTATTGACGACCTGCGCCGTCGTTCTCTGTATGATTTCGGGGATGTGGACGTCACGGTTGATGACGAGCTATTGACGCTCTCGACCTGCAGCAACAAACGCGAAACTCATCTCAAGGACGGCCGCACGGTCATCGTGGCGCGCAAGCTGCGCGAGGGTGAGGATCCGACGGTGGACACCTCCAAAACAGTTCTTAACGAGGACGTTTTGATGCCGAAAATGTGGTACATTGCCGAAGGGAAGGAATTACCGGAGGCTTATCAATAAAAAGGAACAGATAACATGAACGAAGTTATTCTCATTAAAAACGGCGAGTTGGCGCTGAAAGGTCTCAATCGCGGCACCTTTGAGGAGGCGCTGCTGAAGAACCTGCGCTATCGGTTGAAATCACTCGGCAGCTTTACGCTGCGCAAAGCCCAGTCCACCGTATACATCGAACCGCAGGGCAACGATATTGATTGGGACGAGGTCAGTGAGCGGGTAGCAACGGTATTCGGCATTTCTGCGTTTTCCCGCGCGTGCGTGGTGGAAAAGGATCTGGATGCGATCAAAGCGGCGGCGGCGAGCTATTTGCAGCAACCGCTGTCCGAGGCGCGCACCTTCAAAGTCGAGGCCAAACGCGCGGACAAGCGTTTTCCGCTGTCGTCACCGGAGATCTGCGCCGCCGTCGGTGCCCATTTGTTGGAACAATATCCGCATCTGACGGTAGATGTACACGCCCCTGAAATGACGGTATGGGTGGAGATCCGCGATTTTGCGGCGTATATCCACGGCCCGCAGTTACCGGGTGCCGGCGGTATGCCGGTCGGTACCGGCGGGAAAGCGGGCATTTTGATCTCCGGCGGAATTGATTCGCCGGTGGCGGCGTATATGATGGCAAAACGCGGCATTCAGCTGACGGGCATTCACTTTGCTTCGCCCCCCTATACCAGTGAGCGGGCGGAAATGAAGGTCGTCTCGCTTTTGGAAAAGGTCGGTGTGTATGCCGGACGCATGGCGCTGCACATCGTACCGTTCACGCATATTCAAGAGGAGATCGGGCGCGTGTGTCCTGAGGAATTGTTTACGCTGATCATGCGCCGTTTTATGATGCGTATTGCCGCGCGTATTGCCAAGGATACCGAGTGCGGCGCGCTGATCACCGGCGAAAGCGTGGGACAGGTCGCGAGCCAGACCATTCCGGCGCTCGCCTGTACCGATGCGGTAGCGGATCTGCCGGTGTTCCGTCCGGTGATCGGCATGGACAAGGAGGAGATCATCGCGATCGCTCGCCGTATTGATACCTTTGAGACCTCTATCCAACCCTACGAGGATTGCTGTACCGTGTTTACACCGCGGCACCCCCGCACCCGCCCCCGTTTGGCAGAGGTGGAAGCGGCGGAGCAGGCTCTCGCAGTAGAAGAATTGATCGAAGAAGCGATAGCGGGAGTGCGGCTTTTACACATCTGATGAAAGGTGGCGAAACCGATGAATGCTGAAATCATTTCGGTCGGAACCGAGCTGCTGCTCGGTGATATTGTCAACTCAAATAGTCAGTTTTTATCCCGTGAGCTGGCGGCTTATGGGGTCGATACGCTGTATCAATCCACGGTTGGCGACAATCGAGAACGACTGCAGCAGGCGATCGAGCTTGCGCTCACGCGCTGTGACGTGGTGATCCTGACCGGCGGGCTGGGCCCGACGGAGGACGATCTGACAAGAGAGACCGTGGCACAGTGTTTGGGTCTTCCGCTCGTGCTCCATGAGGAAAGCGATCGGCGGATTCGGGCGTATTTTGAGCGCACGGGTAAAGAATATACGGATAACAACCAAAAACAGGCAATGCTGCCGGAAGGCTGTACCGTGTTTACAAACGATCACGGAACGGCACCCGGCTGTGCCATCGAGCAGGCCGGACACCACGTGATCCTGTTGCCCGGCCCGCCCAGGGAAATGATCCCGATGTTTTTCGAATATGTGGCACCGTATCTGGCGCGTTGCTCCGGCGGCACCATCCATTCCCACACGGTGGGGGTGTTCGGCCTTCCGGAAGCCGCGGTGGATGAACGGCTGCACGATTTGATGGAAGGCACCAATCCGACGGTAGCACCTTATGCCAAGGACGGCGAGGTGGTGCTGCGTATCACCGCAAAGGCGGACACGGTTGAGCAGGCGAACGCGCTGTGTGATCCGGTGATCGCGGATATCCGTGAACGGTTGGGCAATGCCGTGTACGGCGTAGACGCGGGAGGTCTTGCCAAACGCGTGGTATCGCTGCTCACCGAAAAAGAAATGAAGATCGCTACCGCGGAATCCTGCACCGCCGGACTGCTGTCCGGACGGCTCACGGAGGTTCCCGGCGTGTCGAGCGTATTTGAATGCGGTATTGCCGCATATTCCAAGGAGATCAAGCATCAGATGCTCGGCGTTCCGGAATCCATTTTAGAGGAACGCGGTGCCGTATCTCCGGAAACCGCAGGTGCGATGGCGGTCGGTGCGCGTCGAGTCGGCGGTGCCGACATCGGTATCGGTATCACCGGTGTGGCGGGACCGGATCCCAGCGAAGGCAAGGCAGTCGGCACGGTGTATGTGGCACTGGCTGACGAAAAGCGCGTGTGGGTCAAGAAAGTGTTCGCCGGTCACAGCGACGAGGATCGGGAATACATCCGCAATATGGCGACCCTGTACGCACTGGATATGTCGCGTCGGTATTTGGAGGCGTTACCCGGTGTGATGGCAGGCGGCCAATCGCTTGAACAGATGCAGCAAGAGGTTCTGGCGATGACGAAGGAGCAAAACGCTACGGCTAAGAAACGCCGTCGCCGTGCGTTGCTGTTGCGTTGGCTGTCGGTGCTCGCGGTACTGCTGTTGGCGGTCGCTTTTTGGGCGTATGCGTACGTATATATTCCGTATCGCAATCAAAAAAGCTACGACGAGCTGTATCAGATGTACACACAGGCCGAGGTCGAAACCGATGGGTGGTATCCGAACGGTATTCTCACGCAGTTCATGACGCTGTACCGCAACAACGACGACGTGCGCGGTTGGGTGAGTATTGAGGGAACGCGTATCAATTATCCCGTGGTGGTGGAGCCGTCGCTCGGCTATTACGAACAGCACGATTTCCATCAAAACGTCTCCCCGTACGGCGTGCCGTATCTACGAACCGGAACGCAGGTGGATCAGGCGAGTATCAAGCGCAGTCTGACGATCTACGGCAACAACCCCGGCAATCGGCAGATGTTTTCACAGCTTGCCGACTATACAGAACTTAGCTTTTTAAAGGAACATCCCACGATCGAGATGAACACCATCTATCAAGAGGGAGAGTATAAGATCTTCGCCGTGATCCTGGTGGATGATACCGACAAAGACGAGTTCAATTATGCCCGCACCGTGTTTGAGGACGAAGAGGAGTTTTCGTACCACGTAGCGCAGCTGCGTGCGCGGTCGTTGTTTGATACGCCGGTCGATATTATCGAGGGCGACAGCTTGTTGCTGCTGACTACGCCGATCGATTACGGATACGACGGTGCGCGCATCGTGATTGCCGCACGGCGCGTGCGGGTCGGCGAAGACGAGGAAAACGATCTTTCCAAAGCAAGAGTGAATCGCTCAGCGAAAATGCCGAAGGGTTGGGTCGAGGCAAACGGGGAGGAAACCGCCGTTTCCACGACCACAACGGTAGAAACCACAACTACCACGACCGAAGCCACGACCACTGAGCAAGCCACCACCACCACACAGGTCACCACGACCACGACCAAAAAGACGACCACGACCACCAAGGTGACCGCCACGACGACCGTTGATGAAGGCGATGAGCTGGTGGGAGAAACCACGACCGAGCTCACGACCGTTATTCCGACAACACAGGCGGTGACAAAGCCATCCGTTGATACGACCCCCGCCGCGCCGGTCACTCCCAGCACCGGCACGGTACAGGGGACGATCTCGGAATACGACTTTATGGCGTACTTTGCCGTGAAAAATTCCGGTACGTTTTCAAGCGTTGAGCCGGATGATGACGGGGTCCTGCGTCCCAAAACCAAGGAACAGCTGCAGCTGATCCTGACGGCGATCGTCAAAAGCGAGCTGGGCGGCTCCAGTACCATGGTCAACTCCACCGAGGCGCAAAAAGCGCAGGCGGTGGCAAGCTATACCTATACGCTTTGGTACAATGTGTATTACGGCAAACCGTATGCCGTCAGCGCCAAGGAGATCGATCTGACCAACAAGTGGGACAAAAAGATCTACGACGCGGTCGGGGACGTATTAGGCGTCAAGATAATCAATACCAATCAGACGACCATCAATCGCAACATGCTGCTGCAGACGGTGTATTCTGCCTCCACGGGCGGTTACAGTGCTTCCAGCAACCGTGTGTGGTCGGGTACGCTCGCGTATGCCAAAAGCGTGGTCAGTGAGTACGACGATGCCACCACCAGTGCAAAATACGGCGGCAAGAATTTCAGCTCCACCGTCACGATCACCCGCGACGAGCTGTACGCCAAGGTGAAAACGTGGTTTGAAAACAACGTTCAAAACCGTTACCCGACCTATACCATGCCGGAGGAGCAATTTACCACAGCGTCCGGACAGGTTCCGCTCAGAGCGCTCAGCTATGACGGTGACGGCAGTGCGGGCACCGGTGATGCCTGGAACTATGTATTCCACACGAATTTCTACTATGTGGACAACAACGGAAATCAAAAACCGTTGACCGGATATAATATTCGGAATGCGTTGGGACTGAAATCGCACGCGTTCCGCACGACCTACGACGAGGCCACTCAGACGGTCACCATCAAAACACAAGGATGGGGACACGGTGTCGGGCTCAGTCAGATGGGCGCGGTCGGCTATGCGAATGAGGCGGGCTGGACCTATGTACAGATCCTGCGGCACTATTATTCGGTGACGGACGCCGGCACTCATCAAATTGTCATGCCGGTTTGGTAAATTTCGGTTGACAAAGTTCGGGAGTTGTGCTATACTCTGGAGCAAGGTGTTGCTTTATGAAACAGATCACTTTTGCAGCAGAATACGCCTATTACTTTTACTTTTACTTTACGAACAGAAGTAGAAGCGTTTTTTGCTGCCGTTGATTAAAGGTCAACATCCTTTAACCGAACCCGTAACAAGGGCCCGCAGTAAAAACGCGGGCCCTTATATTTTTAGGAGGAATTGCTATGATCGCCGTCATCAAACAAGGAGTGTCCAAAGCCCAGATCGATAATCTCGTCAACTGGTTGGAGACCCAAAATCTCAGCGTACACCGGTCGGAGGGTGTGTATAACACCATCCTCGGTCTGGTGGGTGATACCACTCACGTGGATATTGAGCTGTTGCAGAATCTGGAGATCGTGGAAAACGTCACCCGCATTTCCGAACCCTTCAAGAGTGCCAACCGCAAATTCCATCCGGAGGATACCGTGGTGGACGTGTCGGGCGTTAAGGTCGGTGGCGGTCATTTCGCGATCATCGCCGGTCCCTGCTCGGTGGAATCGCGCGATCAGATCATCGAGATCGCGAAGCAGGTAAAGGCATCCGGTGCCACCCTGCTGCGCGGCGGCGCGTTTAAGCCGCGCACCTCGCCGTACGATTTCCAAGGTCTGGCGGCGGACGGCTTGGAGCTGCTCCGCGAAGCTAAAAAGGAAACCGGCATGCCGATCGTGACCGAGATCATGAACGCCAATCACCTGCCGCTGTTTGAGGATGTGGATCTCATCCAGGTCGGTGCGCGCAATATGCAGAACTTTGAACTGCTCAAGGAGCTCGGTCGCATCCGTAAACCGATCCTGCTCAAGCGCGGTCTTGCCAACACGATGAAGGAATGGCTGATGAGCGCGGAATACATCATGGCGGGCGGCAACGAGCAGATCATTCTGTGCGAGCGCGGCATCCGCACGTACGAAACCTACACGCGCAATACGCTGGATCTGTCGGCAGTTCCCATGCTGCACGAGCTGACCCATCTGCCGGTCATGGTGGATCCCAGCCACGCGAGCGGCATCAACTGGATGGTCAAGCCGATGGCAATGGCGGCGGCAGCCGCCGGTGCGGACGGCTTGATGATCGAGGTGCACAACGACCCCAAAAACGCGCTGTGCGACGGCGCACAGTCGCTCACTCCGGAACAATTCGACGACGTTGCAAAACGCGTTCGTCATATTCGTGAGGCGATCGAGGAATGACGGTAGGAATTATCGGACTCGGCCTGATCGGCGGTTCGCTGGCAAAGGCTTTTAAAAAGCATACCGACCACCGCGTGCTCGGCTACGATCTGGACAAGGCTGTCACGCAGTACGCGCAGCTGACCGACATGATCGACGGTGTCGTGGACGCGGAGTCGATTGCGCAGTGCGAGCTGATCCTGCTCGCGGTCTATCCGCGTGCGACAGTCGATTATTTGACCGCTATGGCGGGTGCGATCGCACCCGGTACCGTGGTCATCGACTGCGGCGGTGTCAAGCGCAGTATCTGTGACAGCTGTCGTCCGCTCGCAAAAGAAAACGGCTGGATCTTCATCGGCGGTCATCCGATGGCAGGGCTTCACCATTCCGGCGTTAAGTATGCCACCGCCGACTTGTACGCGGGTGCCTCCATGATCTTAACGCCGGAAAATACCGAGGATATCGTATTGCTTGAAAAGGTGACGGGCTGGATCAAATCCATCGGCTTCGGTTCGGTCACCGTTACCACTCCCGAACAGCACGACGAGATCATCGCGTTTACCTCACAGCTCGCGCACGTGGTGTCCAACGCGTATGTGAAAAGTCCGCGCGCCAAAGTGCACCGCGGCTTCTCCGCCGGCAGCTATCGGGACCTCACCCGCGTGGCGCGGCTCAATGAAACGATGTGGACTGAGCTGTTTTTAGAAAACCGTGAAAATTTAGTGGCTGAGATCGACCATATCGTGCAGTCGCTGAAGGAATATCAAGCGGCACTCGAACAGGGTGACGCCGAAACGCTGAAGGCGCTGCTCAAAGACGGCAGCGACCGAAAAGAGAGGATCGATAGCCCTTATGGAGAAAGTTAACGTTGGGACTTCCCATACATACGAGATCCATATTGAAGAAGGGATCCTCGGCCGTGTTGCCGAGGAGTGCTCTGCCGTATTAAAAAGCGAAAAGCTGTTGCTTTTGACCGACAGTAACGTCGCCCCTTTGTACGGGCAATCGGTTCGCAATTCGCTGACCGCCGCCGGTTACGCGGTGTACGACTATGTTATCCCCGCAGGCGAGGAGTCCAAAAGCACCGAGCAGTATTTGCAGGTGGTTTCCGTACTTGCCAAGGAAGGCTTTTCGCGCAGTGATGCGATCATAGCGCTCGGCGGCGGTGTGGTCGGCGATCTTGCCGGCTTTTGTGCCTCGTCCTATCTGCGCGGGATCCCGTTTGTGCAGATCCCCACAACGCTGCTCGCGTGTGTGGACTCGTCTGTCGGCGGCAAAACGGCGGTTAATCTGCCGGAGGGGAAGAACCTGCTTGGCGCGTTTTATCAGCCCCGACTGGTGCTGATCGATCCGCTGACGCTCAAAACACTGACGCCCTCTGTGTATGCCGACGGCATGGCGGAGGTCATCAAATACGGCATGATCCGCGATCCGGAACTGTTTGATGCGCTGGAGCGTCATGCGTGGACAGATACACAGATCATTACACGTTGCGTGACGATCAAAAGTGAAGTGGTTGCGGAGGATGAATTTGACAACGGCTGCCGTTTGTTGCTCAATTACGGGCATACCGTTGGGCATGCGATCGAGCATTGCAGTCATTTTGAAATTTCACACGGCAGTGCGGTTGCGATCGGTATGTCGGTGATGGCACACGCCGAAACGGACGGCGCGGCGCTTGCCGATCGGCTGGATGCGGTGCTGAAAAGCTACGGCCTGCCTACCACTTGCGGTTTTTCTGCAGAGGAGTTGTACCGCGCGGCGATGGCAGATAAAAAGCGTCGCAACCAAACGTTACATATTATCACGGTGCCCACACTCGGAAACGGGACGGTGGTCACCATTCCCGTGGAGGAATTGAACACCTATTTGCGGAAGGGGCTGTCCGTATGACCGTCACTGTATCCGGACAAACCTTGTCGGGAAAAACGGCGATCATTTCCTCCAAGTCGGTGGTGCATCGCTTGCTGATGTGTGCGGCGCTGTGCGAGACGCCGACGGTGATCGAAGGGGTTACCTATTCCGAGGATATCGAGGCGACGATTGCCTGCCTGCGCGCAGGACTTGCCGATATTGTGTGCGAGGGTGACCGCGTGACGGTACGCCCGCGCAAGGACAGAGATCCGAACGCGCTGCTTGACTGCGGCGAGAGCGGGTCGACCCTACGCTTTTTGCTGCCGATCATGGCGGCGTGCGGCGGAGCACGCTTCACCGGCAGAGGCCGGCTGTCACAGCGGCCGCTCACCCCGATCTATCCGGTGCTGGAAGCACACGGCTGCCGTCTGTCGGCAGAGGGAGAGTTCCCGCTGTCGGTCACCGGTCGGCTGCAGGGTGAGATATTTGAGATCAACGGGAGCTTGAGCTCTCAGTTCGTCAGCGGGTTGCTGATGGCGGCGCCGCTGCTCCGACACACCTGCCGCATCCGCGTAACAGGGGAGATGGCGTCGTATCCGTATATTGCATTGACGATTGAGGCTCTTGCCAAGTTCGGCGTGACCGTCACGGAGGAGGACGCCACCTTTACCGTTTCGGGCAGCTATACCTCTGCCGGAATGCTGCCCGCCGAGGGCGACTGGTCCAACGCGGCGTTTTGGCTTACGGGCGCGGCGCTTTCCGGCAGTGAAGACTTTGAACTATCCGGTTTATCGGCGGAGTCCCGACAAGGTGATCGAGCGATCACCGCGCTTCTGGAGCAAGCGGGATATACCGTTTCTCATACGGATCATACCTGGCGGGTATCGGGTGGCGAAAACCGTCAGCCGTTACGTGTGGATGCGGAGGCGATCCCCGATCTGGTACCGATCGTGGCAGTGCTTGCAAGTGCTTTGCCGGGACAGACGGTCATTTACCATGCCGAGCGGCTGATCCACAAGGAAAGTAATCGGTTGCAAAGTGTACACGAGCTGCTTACCGCACTGGGCGGTGAGGCTACTGTCACCGAGGATGGTCTGCTGATAAACGGCGGCACGCTGAGGGGCGGAACGGTACAGGGCTATAACGATCACCGTATCGTGATGTCGGCGGCGATTGCGGCGTTGATCTGTAAAGAGCCGGTCACGATCGTCGGCGCCGAAGCGGTGAATAAATCCTATCCGACATTCTTTGAAGAGTTAGAAAAGAGAGGAATGAGTGTATGTCATCTGTCTGGGGACGAAACCTGACGATCACGGTATTCGGCCAATCCCACGCCGAGGCGATCGGCGTAGTAGTGGACGGTTTGCCGGCGGGACTGCGCATTGATACCGAGGAACTGCAGGCGTTTTTGCAACGCCGCGCAGCGGGAGGCGCTTTTGCCACCGCGCGCAAAGAACCGGATGTGCCGGAATTTGTCAGCGGTTTGGTGGACGGTATCACCTGTGGCGCACCGGTCACGGCACTCATCCGCAACACCAATGTCCGTTCGGGTGATTACAGCGATCTGCG
>CAYZXC010000016.1:0-19492 GCA_964482275.1 uncultured Eubacteriales bacterium | reverse complement strand
AATATCCTACGACAGGGCTTTTATTTCCGTGTCTATTTTACTGGGAGCAGTCCACCATCGTCAGATGGAGCCCTTTCTATTTAGTCAGCGCTTTTATCGCAAGTTCCACACCGAGCTCGATGCACTCGCCACAGGGTTTTAACACCTTGCCGGTTTCTTCGCCCTTGATCGCCGCGCAAACGGCCGTACCGCCGCAGGCGGCGGTAAATTCGTCGCACAGCGCTTTGCAGAGCGCATAGGTCTGCTGTTTGGAAGCGGGCGCCCATAGGTTACCGTCACTGTGCTTGAGTCCTGCCACAAAAACGGCACCCGACAGCGCCCCGCAGGTCTGTTCTCTGCCGCCCATACCGGCACCGAAGCCTTCCATGGCGCGCATGGCAGTTTGCGGGTCGATGCCTAATTCCTCGCAAAACGGTAACGCCACCGACTGTGCGCAGTTGTGCCCTCTGTCGTGAAGGTCCTTCGCCTGCTCAAATTTGTTACCAAACATCGTATCGTCTCCCTTTTTATATTCCGAATTGCTGACGCAAGACATTTTCCACGCTGTCGGTTGTCGGCAGATCGCCGAAGCCGGTACACAGCGAATCCTTCATACGGTAGGGATGCCCCACCGCGCACAGCAACGGGATATCGTTTTCACCGTCACCGAACGCGATCGCCTGATCGGGCGATACGCCGAATTTCTGCATCACAACGCGTGCCGCCGCGCCCTTATCCGCTCCCGCCGCGACCAGTTCGGTCGTGCGCTCGTTTTGATACGCAATGCGGAACGACTCGTGCAGCCCCGTCACGGTACCGGTAGGCAGCTCGACCTTCAAATAATCCTCCGGAATCTCCTCCGGTATATGGACGCGCTTACCGTCGACCGGCGTATTGCCGACACAATAGATCTGTTCGCGCCCATAGATCGCCGCACCGCCGTAGCGCGCGATGAGGTCTTTCGTTTTGCATTTCATCAGCCGTTTTTTGTACAGCACGCAGTTTTTATGCATCACGAGTGCACCGTCCATACACAAGAACACCAACCGATAAAACAGCGGGCCGAACAAGGTTTTTACCTGTGCATACGGTCTGCCTGTTGCAATGACTACCGTGATGCCGCGATCCAGCAGACGGCGCAACACGTTCAGCGTATCCGTCGGAATCGTTTTTTCGGTTTTCGGAAGTAACGTGCCGTCCACGTCACAAAATATCATTCGCAGCATCCCGCTTGTCACCTCATTTCATTTCCACGATCGTCACGCCGGTCTCGCCCTCGCCGTATAACCCTAAGCGGAACGACTTGACACCGGGGCAGGATTTCAGGTGCGCGTGTACCGCCGCGCGCAACGCACCCGTGCCTTTTCCGTGAATAATGGTCAGCCTGTCCAGACCGCCGAGCCGTGCGTTATCCAAAAATCTATCCACCTCAAGCAGGGCTTCATCCGTCGTTTGACCGCGCAGATCCAGTTCGGTCTGTGCGGTACGGGTGGAGCGCGATACGTCGGTATAGACACCGCCGCGGCTTTTCTTGACAGCGGGGGCAGTCTTCTTTTCAATCAAGCGCAGGTTATCCTGTGATACGCGCGTGCGGATGATGCCCGCCTGTACCTCGACCGTGCCGCCTGCATCCGGCAACGCCGTGACAACAGCCGATCTGTCAATATCGACGATCAACACCTCGTCGCCCACGACCAGCGGGCGCGGCAGTTGATACGCGCCGCGCGCTTTTTGCGTGACGGGGTCGATATCGTCTTCTAATTTGTTCAGCCGACTGCGCAGCTGTGACCGTGCCGCGGCGGCTTTTTTGGAAAAGTCGGCGGAATTCCGCTGCTTACGCAGCGCATCCAGTTCGGCGATGAGTTCTTCCGCATCGCGGCGAGCGCGTTCGACAACACGGCGCGCCTCGTCCTTGGCATCGTCAAGCTCCTGCTCCTTTTGCGCTTGTAAGACCGCCAGTTGTTCCCTCGCGGTTTCGTTGGCGTGCTGTGCCGCCCGCGTGGCTTCTTTCGCTTCCTGCAATTCTTTTTCCAGGCTCAGCCGCTTTTCCTCCAGCACGACCACCACGTCTTCCAAACGGCGGTCGTCGCCGGATACCAAGGAGCGTGCCCGCTGTACCACCGACGGATCCATACCGAGTCGCTCCGAGATGGCAAACGCGTTGGAGCGCCCCGGTACGCCCACCATCAGCCGATAGGTGGGGCGGAGTGATTCGACATCGAATTCACAGCTACCGTTTTCCACGCCCTCGGTCTGAATGGCGTACGCTTTCATTTCCGCGTAGTGCGTGGTAGCCGCGATGCGCGCACCCTGTGCGCGCAACCGCTCCACGATCGCGGTCGCCAGTGCCGCGCCCTCGACGGGGTCGGTACCGGCGCCGAGCTCATCAAGCAACACCAGACTATGTTCGTCCGCTTCGTCTAAAATGCGGATCAGATTGGTCATATGCGCCGAGAAGGTCGACAGCGACTGTTCAATGGACTGCTCATCCCCGATGTCGGCAAGCACGGTGCGGAATACCGACAAACTGCTGCCGTCACGCACCGGCGGCATCATCCCGCACATCGTCATTAGGGTCAGCAGACCAACGGTTTTGAGAGTCACGGTCTTACCGCCGGTGTTGGGGCCGGTGATGACCAGTGTATCAAAGCTGCCGCCGAGTTCCACGTCGATCGGCACCACCTTCTTCGGATCGATCAACGGATGGCGTGCTTTGTTCAACAGAATGTGTCCGTCGTCGGTCACGCGCGGCACCGTCGCTTTCATCTGATATCCGAGTCGCGCTTTGGCGAAGATCAGGTCGATGCCGACGAGCACCGTATAATCGCCGATGACGGCATCGGCAAACGACCCCGCCTCGGCGGACAGATCACGGATGATGCGCTCGATCTCCGCCGCCTCCTGCGATTCTAAAACCTTTAATTCGTTATTTGCTTCCACCGCGCCCATCGGCTCGATAAACACGGTCGCACCCGACGATGACGTATCGTGTACCAAGCCGGCGATCGACGAGCGGTGCTCCGCCTTGACCGGCACCACAAACCGCCCGCCGCGAATGGTCACGATCGGTTCCTGCAACGCCTTTTGTGCCGATTGTGAATGGATCAATTTGTCCAGCTGATCCCGTACTCTGGCGGATGCCGCGCGCATTTTGCGGCGGATGGTGTAGAGTTCCGGTGACGCCTGATCGCTGATCTCATCTTCGGAAAGAACGGTGGTGCGGATGCGATCCTCTAAGTATTTGTTCGGGGACAGCGACGAAAACCGATCGTCTAAGCAAGTCCCCATACCCTCACAGTGAGAATGCCATTCCGCCACCGAACGGATACCGCGCAGTGTGCCCGCTATCCGCAACAGCTCCGGCAGTGTCAGCATCGCACCCGCCTGCGCGCGGCGCAGGGAGTTGGAAACGTTTTTGACGTCACCAAACGGCGGTGCACCGAATTTTGCCATGAGGCAAAATGCCGCGTCCGTTTCGTCAAGCAGACGCTGTACCTCGCCGAGGTACGGTGACGGCTGCAGGGCGCGTGCCGCCTCTGCCGCGTCCTCACAGGTAGCCTGTGCCGCCAGCAGTTCCAGCACCTTATCCAGTTCCAATGCGTGATAATGCTTGTTCATCGTGACTGTCCTTATAATAAACTATGATAAAATTCCAACGTGTTAAACCCGCGGTTCAGCTGTGCGAGCAAAAAGCGCTCTACGGCAGCGCCGAGCAGGGCCATATCCGCTTCCGGCAGAGAAAATGCAAAGCATTTTTCAAACGGCGCACACACGATATGCCGCAGTGCCGCCAACGCCCCCGCCGTCAGCGGGAGGGTGTCGGTGCCGCCGTGCTGTTCGCAATACAGTACCCCGCGCAGCGGAGAAAACCGCGCGCAATCCCCGCTGCCGCACGCGGCACATTGCGTCACCGCCGGCATATATCCCGCCTTGCATAACAGTCGCAGTTCCGTAACAGCCTTCACCTGCGGCAACGACCGCGTTCCCGCGGATAAATAATGCAGGGCATTGAGCAGCAACCGCAGTTCCTCCTCGGCCTCCTCCTCGGCGGGTGCTAACACACCCGCAAGCTCACAAAAATATTGCGCGAGAGCCAGTTTGTCCAACTGATCCCGCACCTCAAAAAACACCTGTAACGGTTCCGCATCGTCCACTATGTATTTTTCCCGCCCCTTGTAAAGCGACAGGCGGGAATAGCAAAGCAGTTGTGTGGCACTGCCGTTGCGGTTATTGAGTTGTCTGGCGCGGCGCACCGACGCGCGAATAACGCCGTGATCGCGGGTCAGAGCAGTGACAAACCGATCCGACTCGCCGACGGTATTATTTTCGCGTATGATCAGTGCGTCGGTCGTCAGTTTCATGCGGTTTCTCCTTAGCCTCCGCTACGGAATTTTCACCGGAACCGTACACGTCCACCCCGCAATAGCGCAGGTAATCCTGTACTTTTCCGGTCTTTTGAAAGGTTGCCCATAATTTATCCTGTTCCATGTTTACGCCGCCTCCCGCTATTACTTTGAACGGAAGTATAGCGTTCCATACAGGAAAATTTTACAGGCGATACCCAAAGCCGTTGAGAAGTCCCTGACGGTTGCGCCAGTCCTCCTTGACCTTGACCCAGCATTGCAGGTTGACGTGCGCACCGAGCGCTTTTTCCATTTCCTCGCGCGCCGCGGTGGAAATGCTTTTCAGCATCGCGCCCTTTTTGCCGATCACCATGCCCTTATGCGTATCCCGCTCGCAGAAGATCTCCGCGTCGATATCCAAAATAACACCGCGCTCGGTTTCGCGTTCTTCCATCCGCTCGATCACCACGGCAATGCCGTGCGGGATCTCGTCTCTGAGAGAAAGCAGCATCTGCTCTCGAAGCAGCTCCGCCGCAAGCACCTTTTCCGGCTGATCGCTGACAGCGTCCGCGGGGAAAAAGTGCGGACTCTCGAACGTGTACTTTGACAGCTCGTCCAACAGCTCGTTTTTGCCCTCACCCGTCAACGCAGATACCGGCAAGATCGCCTCGAACGCGAATTCCTGCCGCCACGCATCGATGCAGGTGAGCAGGTTCGCTTTGTCCTCGACCGTGTCGATCTTATTGATCACGAGCAGCACCGGCAGTTTTTGTGCGCGAAATTTTTGCAGCAGCTCACGCTCACTGTCCCGCACCGTGGCGGTGGGCTCGACGATCAGCACTCCCACATCCACACCTGTCATCGCTTCACCGATGGATCTCACCATAAAATCACCGAGCCGCGTGCGGGGACGGTGCGTACCGGGGGTGTCCAAAAACACAAGCTGTACCGTGTCCCGCGTGAGCACGCCCATAATGCGGTTGCGTGTGGTCTGCGGCTTGTCCGACACGATCGCAACCTTTTGACCGACCAACGTGTTAAGAAGGGATGATTTGCCGACGTTCGGGCGGCCGACCAACGCGATAAACGCAGAGGTTGTTTTCATTACTTTGCTCTCCATTTCCAAACAAACAGCACCGCCGGCACAGCGGACAGTGCCAATATAATAGGCTTATAGATATGCTCGCCCCAATCAGCGAAAATCGCAAGCCAGATATCCGGTCTCCAAAACAGTAAGATCGCTACCACGATCGCGGCGATCGCCGCTAAGAGCACCGCACCCGCCGCCATGTCCTTTGCCGCACCCGCTAATGGATGCCGCTCAGTTGAACAGCGGTCAACCGCCCGCTCGACTGCGGAGTTGATCATTTCAGTGACCAGCACGCCCGCAACGGTGAGTGCCAGTATCGCTCCCTCGGCACGGGACAGCGAAAACCGCGGCGTAAACAGCAACACATAAAACGCGATAACCAAATGAAAGCGAAAATGCCATTCCTCGCGCATACAGTGCCAGACGCCGCGTGCCGCCCAGCCGAAGCCCTTAATTATCTTCGAGTACATAACTGTTCCCGCGGGGCAAGCCCACCTGTTTCATGACGGTTTCTTCCTTTTCGCGCATACGCACCGCTTCCATGCCGCCCTGCACGTGGTCGTAACCGAGCAGATGCAGCATCGAATGTACCGTAAGATAGCCCACCTCGCGGTTAAAGGTGTGCCCGTAATCCTCCGCCTGCTTTTCCGCCTGCTCCAACGAGAGCATAATGTTACCAAGCAGTTTTTCGCCGGTTTCGGGATGCAGGTCGTATACGCCGTTTTCACCGAGCGGGAAGGACAGCACATCCGTCGGCGCGTCGATACCGCGTTGTTCCAGGTTGACCTGATGGATACGGTCGTTATCGACTAAGGTCACGTCCACCTGAACCGAACCGTCCACCTGCTCCAGCTCCAATACCGCGTGACAGCAACGGCGGATCAGCATCCTGAGCCCCGTGGGGATCTTCACGGCTTTTTGTTGATTTTCAATGTCGACTCGGAGTTTTTTCAGCATTTCGACTGCGCTTCCCTTCCTTGTTTTTTTCATAGCGTTCATACGCTTCAATAATGCGTTGCACCAGTTGGTGCCGCACCACGTCTTTTTGCGTGAAGGTGCAGATGGACACGTCCTCGACGTCCTTTAACACCCGCATGACCTCGCGCAGACCGCTCTGTTTGCCGGAGGGCAGGTCGATCTGCGTGATATCGCCGGTGACCACCATCTTGGAATTAAAGCCAAGACGGGTCAAAAACATCTTCATCTGTTCGGGAGTGGTGTTCTGTGCTTCGTCTAAGATCACGAAGCTGTCGTCCAACGTCCGACCGCGCATATACGCAAGCGGCGCGATCTCAATGTTACCTCGCTCCAGATATTTCTGGTACGTTTCGGTGCCGAGCATATCAAACAACGCGTCGTACAGCGGTCGCAGGTACGGATCGACCTTGGATTGCAGGTCACCGGGCAAAAACCCCAGCTTTTCGCCCGCTTCGACCGCGGGGCGGGTCAGGATGATGCGGTTGACCTGCTTGGCTCGAAACGCCTCCACCGCCATTGCCACCGCCAGATAGGTCTTACCGGTACCCGCGGGGCCGATGCCGAGCACGACCGTGTTATCACGGATGGCTTCCACATACCGTTTTTGACCCAAGGTCTTGGGCTTGATGGGACGACCTTTGGCAGTGATACAAATGCTGTCACCGGTAAGAGCGGGCAGTTGATCGTCCGTCCCCTCACTCACGAGCATCAAGACATACCGTACGTTCTGTTCGGTCAGCTGCTCCCCGCGGTTGAGCAGCTGCAGCAGCCCCTCGATCGCGCGTGTTGCCTTGGCGACCGCCTCCGGCTCACCGCTGACCTTCAGATCGCTGTCCCGACTGAGGACGGCTACACCGAACTGCTGCTCGATCAACCGGATATTCTCATCGAAATTGCCGAACAGCGCGACCGCCTGTTCCATGCGATCCACATTGATAATCTGTTCTATAATAAGGTGACGCGACTCAGACCCTGTCACACTACCCGCCCCCTGTGTGAATATTCCTTACTATTCTGTCATTGTACCACAAAAAATTTCACTTGTCATTAGGCAAAATAGCAATTTTTTTCATTTTTCGTACAGTTGCAAGGATACACTCTGCCCGATGGATTCCAAACAGGTATAGGTGCCGGTAACCGTCCAGCCATCGGCTGTTTTTGTTTCCGTGACCGATTCCGCCTCAACGGTCACCTCCTCCCGCAGAGCGTCGACCAACTCGCTCAGTCTGATCTGCGCCACCGCATACGCTTGTTCCTCCGTTCGCGTGCAGATCTCCGTTTCGTCAAAAATAAGGTGGGTGACCTCGATCCCGACCGGCAGCGCCTTGCCGTAGGCACGCAGAGGATACGGCACCGTCTGTTGCGTGTACTCGCCTTCAATATCAGCACTTGCATACAGCGGAACGCGCAGACCCAACAAATAAAAACACGGGCGGGACACTGTCCGCGGGGCGGTGCTGGGCACCTGCTCTTCAAACGGTACGGTGACGGTCAGGACGTGGGTGGTACGCGCCGTCACGATACCTTCCGCGCGTTTGAGCAGAGGGCCGACCTTGCTGTCCATCACGCCGCTGATAAGCAACGTACCTTCGGTCACGGCGTCACCCTCCTTCACCACCGCCTGTCCGGCAACGGCATCAACGCTGACGATCACACCGTCACGTGTTGCCACGATGTTGGCCGGTTCGTCGGACGTGATGGGCTGCGATTCCTGCCGTTCCCTGACTTCCACCAGCGCGGTACTGCCCTCAAAGTTCACCGTCAGCCACACCAGCTCCGGCAAACGCTGCAGTGCTGTCAGCTGCAGCTGCGGCAGGTCGACAGCTGAAAGCGTAGCTCCTTCATAGATACCGAGCGGCCCCAGCACCTCACGAATGGCCTCGTCCGATACCTGCTCGTTGCCGGAGATGCGAACGATCCACACACGAGAGGAAAGCAGCTGCAGCAGCACAACGAACAGAACCAATCCCACCGCCAGTCCCCAGCGTAAGCGAAACGGGCGCAACAAAAACGGTAGACCGTGCCGCTCCCGCACCCGCATACGCACCGACGCCGCGCGTGCCGCATAGCGCAGCTCGCGGTACTGTGCCGCCTTGCAACGGCAAAAGAGCGAGATGCCTCGGCGGGAAATATCCCACAACGCGATATTTCGTTTCGAAGCCTCGTTTAAAAACCGCTCCGGAAAGCCCCCTTCACATTCAATCAGTACGCTCCCTGCGAACATGGCTGATCCTCCCTATAAAAACTCAAGCGACAGCAATCTGCCGGTAATGACCGCACAGGCGGGGTTCAAACTGGTCATGCACAGCTCGCGTCCGGTGAATCGGACGGTGCCGCCGACCGTGCGCAGCTGTATCTGATCCTCATCGTATTTCACGATCCCCTGACATCCCTCTATGAGCACCTGACGGTTGCCGGACAACTCGAAGCGTGCGGTTTCCGACAACGCCCCGACCGGCATATCCAACGCTTTTTCCATTTTCGACGAGATAGCGGCTCGTTTTTCGCGTTTCATGGCAGCGCCCTCCTTTTCTTCACTATGAATATGAAACGACAGCCGGAATAATGCCGGTCGGACGCCACATATATAAGAACGAGGAGGGATCGTATGTCCGCGTATGTTACGGTGCGTCCGCGTTTCGGCACCGCGCTGGTCGGTGTGGCGATCGTGTGCTACGGTATATTGGTGTTGCTCCGTCCTGAGGCGGTCGCCGGAGGGATCAGTCGAGGCCTTTCCATCTGCGCATCGGTCATCATTCCTTCACTGTTTCCGTTCTTGGTGCTGGGCGCGTTTTTATCAAAATCGGGAGTAGCGGCCGCGGTCGGCAGCCGACTGGAACGCGTCACTCGCCTGCTGTTCGGACTGCCCGGTTGCTGTGCGGCGGGTATTTTGATCGGCTTTATCGGCGGATATCCCGCAGGCGGAGCCGTTGTAAGCGAGCTGGTACGCTCCGGACAGATCACCCGCGACGAGGGACGGCGGATGCTGCGCTTTTGCGTCTGCGGAGGGCCGGGGTTTATCATCAGCACGGTCGGCACGGGACTGATGGGGAGTACGGCGTTCGGTGTCATTCTGTTTGCCGCACATATCGCGGCGGCGGTGCTCTTAGGCGTCCTCGGCGCACCGAGGGGCAGCCGACGGTACGTCAATACCGACTCGCCCTGCCGCCCTCGCGGTTCGGTGGCGGCGGCGTTTGTGGAATCGGTGACCGCCGCGTGTCAGTCGCTGTTATCCATGTGCGGATTTATCGTCCTGTTTTCAGGAGCGCTCGCACTGCTTGACACCGTCACCGCGTCCGACAATCGCACACTGAGCGCCCTGCTGTCCTGCCTGTTGGAAGTGAGCTGTGGTTGTGTCGCCTCCGCCGAGCTCGGCGAGCTCGCACCGTTTTTTCTCGGTATTGCCGTCGGCTTCGGCGGTCTTTCCGTACATTGTCAGTTGGCCTCGTCTCTCGCCGGTACCGGCGTACTGACACCGCACTTTTGGCTCGCACGGCTGTCGCACGGCTTTCTGACCGCTGTGTTGACCCTCTTACTGCTCCGACTCGTTCCGGTCACGATACCGGTATTCGGCACCTCGTCCCGGCCGGTGATCCACGCCGTATCCGGCCATGTCGGAATCTCGGTGTTTCTGCTGATGTTGTGCGGAATTTGGTTGCTTTCTGTTGACAAAGCGAGCAGACTCACCTATAATAAAAATCATGGTTAGAGGCTCATGATAAAGGATGTGACAGCATGAAGCGGAAGTTATACGGCAACGCCGTGACACCGGTATGTGAGATCTGTGCAAACGGTCGGCGTTCCTCCGACGGACGGGTGATCCTGTGCCTGCGCAAGGGGATCATGCAGCCCTCGGCACACTGCCGCAAATTCCGGTATGACCCGCTGCGTCGCATTCCGTATATCCAGCCGGAATTGCAGACCTACACGGAAGCGGATTTTCGTTTAGATTAATTTTTTTGCTTTTGCCTATTGACAAGCGCCGAGCGCTTTGTTATAATGGCTGTAAAGCAATTCCCTTTACAGGAAACGCTTGGAACTTCCGAGCGTTTTTTATTATGTTAAAAATGCAAAAAAGGAGGGACAAGAAATGCCGAAAAATATGGAGATCATCTGGCTGTTTGATTTTTACGGCGACATGCTCACCGAAAAGCAACGCAATGTTGTAGAGCTGTATTATGAAGAGGACTTGTCCCTGGCAGAGATTGCCGAAAACCAGAACATCACCCGTCAGGGCGTTCGGGATTCCATCAAGCGCGCGGAGGCGCAGATGATCGAAATGGAAGAGCGCCTGCATTTGGCGGCGCGCTTCCGCGGTATGCGTGACGGATTGGAAGCGATCCGCGAAGCCGCACAGGATATTCAGATGCTCAACGACCGCACCCGCTATTCCCGCGAGATCGACGAGCGCTCCAAGCGGATCATCCAATTAGCGGACGAGTTAAGAGAGAGGTAAGCATCGTGGCGTTTGAAGGACTGTCCGATAAACTATCCGCTGCGTTCAAGCGGCTGAAAAATAAAGGCAAGCTGACCGAGGCCGACGTCAAGGAAGCCATGCGCGAGGTGCGTCTGGCACTGTTGGAAGCGGATGTCAACTACAAGGTCGCCAAGGATTTCACAGCGGCGGTAGCGACACGCGCCGTCGGCGAAAAGGTCATGGAAAGCCTCACCCCCGCGCAGATGGTCATTAAGCTGGTCAACGAAGAACTGACCGCGCTGATGGGCGGTGAAGCCGCACGGCTCGCCAACGCCAACCATCCGCCGTGTGTCGTCATGATGTGCGGTCTGCAGGGTTCCGGTAAGACCACCCATTCCGCCAAGCTTGCCAAAATGCTCAAAGGGCAGGGCCACCGCCCGCTGCTCGTCGCGTGTGACGTGTACCGTCCCGCCGCTATTACGCAGCTGCAGGTAGTCGGCTCAGCCGCCGGTGTGCCGGTGTTTGAACGCGGCACGATTGATCCGGTGCGCATCGCCAAAGAGGCAGTCGCGCACGCGAAGGATCACGGCAACGATTACGTGATCCTGGATACCGCCGGCCGTTTGCATATCGACGAACAGCTGATGGCGGAGCTTCGCAATATCCGCGAAGCGGTTACCCCGCAGGAAATCCTGCTGGTCGTCGATGCCATGACCGGTCAGGACGCGGTAAACGTCGCACAATCGTTTAACGAAACGCTGTCGATCGACGGCGTGATCTTAACCAAGCTCGACGGCGATACCCGCGGCGGTGCGGCACTGTCCGTCCGTGCGGTGACCGGGAAGCCGGTCAAGTTTGCCGGTACCGGCGAAAAGCTGGACGATCTGGAAGTGTTCCATCCGGCGCGGATGGCGTCCCGCATTCTCGGCATGGGCGACGTGATGTCGCTCATTGAGAAAGCACAACAACAGATCGACGATCGTGAAGCCGAGGAGCTTGCCCGCAAGCTGCAGCAAGAGTCCTTTGATTTCAACGATATGCTGGATCAGTTCCGTCAGATCCAGAAAATGGGCGATATCAAAAGTCTGCTCGGTATGATCCCCGGTATGGGCAAGCAACTCAAGGATATCGACATTGACGAGCGGCAGTTTGCCCGCACTGAGGCGATCATCCTGTCCATGACGGAAAAGGAACGCCGCAAACCGGATATCATCAACCCCTCGCGCAAGCGGCGCATCGCCGCCGGCTGCGGTATGCGGGTGGAGGATGTCAACCGTCTGCTCAAGCAGTACGATACGATGAAGCAACTGATGAAGCGCATGAAAAACATGGGCAAAAAAGGCGGTCGCGGCATGCCGACCGGTTTCGGCGGCTTTGGCGGCAAAGGCAATCCCTTCGGGTTCTAATTTCAACCGTATTCACGGTTGGTGAAGAATACATTTTCAGTACATTTTGGAGGTAACCAACATGGCAGTAAAAATCAGACTGCGCCGCATGGGCGCAAAGAAAGCTCCCTTCTATCGCGTTGTGGTAGCGGATTCCCGTTATCCCCGTGACGGCCGTTTCATCGAGGAGATCGGCTATTACAACCCGCTGGAGGATCCGGTCGTTGTAAAGATCGATACCGAGAAGGCTCAGAAATGGATCGCCAACGGCGCTCAGCCCACCGATACCGTTAAGGATCTGCTGAAGAAAGCCGGCATCTAAGGAAAGGCTGTGCACAGAATGAAAGAGTTGTTGTTGACCATTGCGCGCGGTCTTGTAGAAGATCCCGACGCGGTCACCGTCACTGAGGACGAGCCCGCGGAGGACGGCACGATCGTATTCCATCTTCGTGTCGCGGCAGACGATATGGGTCGTGTGATCGGCAAGCAGGGACGCATTGCGAAGGCAATGCGCACCGTGATGCGTGCCGCCGCCACCCGTCAGGATGCGAAAGTATCGGTCGAGATCGACGACTGATAAAAACTCAGCCTCTCACGGCGTGCCGTGAGAGGCTGTTTCCCATAAGAGGCAAGGAGGAGTCTTATGCCTAAGCAGGTTTTTTTAGAGGCCGGTGAGATCGTCGGCACACACGGTGTGCGCGGTGAGGTGCGGGTGCGCCCGGAGTGCGATTCGCCCGAAATGTTCTGCACCCTGCGCACGGTATATTTTGACGGTGCCGGTAAACGAGCGGTGCGGTTGAAGGCGCGCGTTCATAAAAACATCGCGCTCGCAAAGCTCGACGGCATTGACACGGTAGAGGCCGCTGCCGCCCTGCGCGGTACGATGCTGTATCTCAACCGTCGTGATATCAAGCTGGAAAAAGGTCGGTATTTTATCTGCGACCTCATCGGCGCGCAGATGGTCGACTGTGAGACCGGTACCGTTTACGGTGAATGTACCGACGTCACGCATACCGGCTCGAACGACGTGTACCACATGAAGACCCCTGAGGGCAACGAGATCCTGATCCCCGCGATCCCCGACGTCATCCGTGAGGTGGATGTTGAGCACGAGATCATTCGTATTTTCCCGATGTTAGGATTGTTTGACGATGAGAATTGATTTTCTGACACTGTTCCCCGAATCCTGTAACGCGGTACTCGGTGAGAGTATTATCGGCAGAGCCCGCGAACGCGGTATTCTGGATTTCCATTTTCACCAGATCCGCGATTACACGGAAAATCGCCAAAAACAGGTGGACGACTATCCCTACGGCGGCGGAATGGGCATGGTGATGAACGCACAGCCGATCGCGGACTGCTTCCGTGCAGTCTGTGATGAGATCGGTCACCGTCCGCACCTGATCTACCTGTCGCCGCAAGGCAAAACGCTGACGCAGCAGCGCGCGCGCGAGCTCGCCGAGCTGCCGGAGCTGTGCCTTTTGTGCGGGCATTACGAGGGTGTGGACGAGCGCGTGCTGGAAGCGATCGTGGACGAACAGATCTCGATCGGTGATTATGTTCTCACCGGTGGTGAGCTGCCCGCAATGGTGCTCGCCGATTGCGTTGCCCGTATGATCCCCGGCGTGCTGTCCGATGAGATATGCTTTACCGAGGAGAGCCATTTTTCCTCGCTCTTGGAATACCCGCAATACACGCGTCCCGCCGTATGGGAAGGGCGCGAGGTCCCGTCAGTTCTGTTGTCGGGCCATCACGAGAATATCGCGGCATGGCGGCGGGAACAATCCTTATTGCGGACATTAAAGCACCGTCCCGATCTGTTAGAACACGCCGATCTGACACCAAAAGAGAAGGTTTTTTTGGAGGAGCAGCAACGCCATTGTGACTAAAATTCCTTCAACATTGCCGTCATTTTTACCAATTCTGCCCGTTTTGTTTTTTTCAAAATAGGGCAGGCTTCCAAATTTTCAAAAATCGAGGTTTTTTGCGCGGTTTTTGTTTGACCGCGCCGCGCTTTGTGTTATACTATGTAGTAGTAAAAGAAGTCTTGAGACGTGATGAGGAGAAGGAGTAATTCGTATGTGTGTCAAAGATGTTTTGGTTCAGAACCAAGTAGGCTTACATGCTCGTCCCGCTACTTTTTTCATTCAGAAGGCGAACGAATTTAAGTCGTCGATCTGGGTAGAGAAAGAGGAGCGCCGCGTCAACGCCAAGAGCTTGCTGGGCGTGCTGTCGCTCGGCATCGTGGGCGGTACGACCATTCGGATCATCGCCGACGGCAACGATGAAGAAGAGGCTGTGGATGCGCTGGTGTCCTTGGTACAGTCCGGTTTCACCGAGTAAGAATCGTGAGGGAAGCGCAACCGCGAACGCGGCTGCGCTTTTTTAGTTTTTGATACCGCACTAAGGGAGGTGTGAGCGATGGATAAAAAACCCGAATTGCGGGCAAAGGCGATGGCGTTACCGCTGGAGCCGGGCGTGTATATCATGAAAGACCAAAAAGGAACGATTATCTATATCGGAAAAGCGAAGGCACTGAAGAACCGCGTCAGCCAGTATTTCGGTGCAGACACCACTCACACGGAAAAGGTGCGACAAATGGTCAGCCGCGTGGATCATTTTGACTACATCATCACCGGCAGCGAGTTTGAGGCGTTGGTGTTGGAGTGTTCACTTATCAAGCAATACGCCCCGAAATACAACATTTTGCTCAAAGACGATAAAGGTTATCACTATATCCGCGTATCCCCGCCGCCATATTCGCGCATCAGCGAAGCAAAACAAAAAGCGGAGGACGGCGCTCGGTATATCGGGCCCTATCTGTCCTCCTTTGCGATCAAACAGGCCATCGACGAGATCAACCGGCTGTTCGGACTGTCAACCTGCCGCAAGCCGCTTCAACACCATAAGGCGTGCGAGCGCCCCTGCCTGAATCATTATATCGGACAATGCTGTGCGCCCTGTACCGGCAAGGTCTCTCCTAAGGAATACGCTGATCGCGTTGAACAGGCGATCACCTATCTGACGCAGGGCCGCTCGAAGCTCACCGCCCTCTTGCGTCAACGTATGGAGGCGGCGTCCGACGCTCTGGATTTTGAAACCGCCGCGCGGCTGCGTGACCGCATCCGCGCATTGGAAAAGCTCAGTGCGAATCAAAAAGTGGTACAATCGCGTACAAAGCGGCAGGACGTGATCGCCTTTTCGCAGGCACAAGGTGTCGCGTGCTTTGAGGTGTTCCGCTTTACCGACGGCGCTTTGTCCGATCGGGAGCATTTCTTTGTGGATCCGTCCGGGGACCTGCCCGCCACGCGTGCGGAGTTTATACGCCGCTATTATTCGTTGCGTGATACTGTCCCGCCGCGCATCGTGCTGGACGGCGAGATCGAGGATGCCGATCTGCTCGCACAGTGGCTGACCGAAAAGGCGGCAACCGCCGGCGAACGGTACGCAGTGCGTTTTACGTTCCCGCAGCGCGGCGAACAGGCACAGCTTCTCGCGATGTGCCGCGATAACGCCGCGGAACGCGTTGCGCAGCAACTGAGTATCCGCGGTCGCGACGTTTCCGCACTGGAAGAATTGCGGCAATTGTTGGGACTCAGCGAGTTGCCCGCGCGTATTGAAAGCTACGATATTTCGCACACCGGCGGCAGCGACGTCGTGGGCGCAATGGTGGTGTTCAAAAACGGAAAGCCGCTTAAATCCGCCTACCGCCGTTTTGAGATAAAAACCGTGGTCGGACAGGACGATTACGCCTGTATGCGTGAGGTGCTGGAACGCCGCTTGCGGGAATACGCCGAAAAGCCGGACGACGTCGGCTTTGGCGAGTTACCCGATCTGATCCTGCTGGACGGCGGCAAAGGCCACGTTTCAGCGGTCAAGCCGCTCGTTGACAGCTTTGGGTACGGGATCCCCGTGTTCGGCTTGGTCAAAGACTCGCATCACCGCACCCGCGCGATCACCGAGGAGGGCGGAGAATTATCCATTCAGTCCCGCCGCAGTGCGTTTACACTGGTCTCCGCCGTGCAGGAAGAAGTACACCGCTTTGCAATCGGCTATCATCGGTCAAAGCGCCGCAAGCAAGGTGTCGCTACCACGCTGACCGAGATCCCCGGTGTCGGCGCCAAACGCGCCGCCTTATTATTGCGGCATTTCGGGTCACTGCGAGCCGTAAAAAACGCCACGGCTGAACAACTGACGGCGGTCAAAGGCATGACCCGCCCCGCCGCGGAAGCCGTCGTGCAATATTATCAAGAAAATTGATCCTCAGCCCTTGCATTCCCGCGATCACCTATGGTATACTTTAAAAGAAGAGAAATATGCGAAAGGAGAACCGCCGATGGAAACATTTGTGGAACAGCTGGTCAAAAAGAAAAAAAGCACGGGGCAGGTGCTTGCGATCATAGGAACGGTCCTGCTCGCGCTCGTGCTGTTGGCGGTTTCTCTTGTGTTGATAAGCATTATCGGGCCTATCGCCGCGTTGGTCATTGTCGGCATTTTTTACGGTGCATGGTATCTTTTGACCGCGCAGAACATTGAGTATGAATACTGCGTCACCAACGGCGATATCGATATCGACCGCATCATTGCACAGCGCAAGCGTCAGCGCATCGTGTCGGTCTCCGGCAAGAAGATCGAAAGCGCCGGCCGGTATGTGCCGGAAAAATGGGCAGGTCGGCCCATGGATCGCACCGTGATCGCCGCGCCCTCCGACCGTGAGGATAACCTGTATTATTTCACCTATCACAGTAAAAAGCGCGGTCATACGCTGGTCGTATTCCAACCGGATGAACGCGTGAAGGATTCCTTGTATGAGGGCTTACCCAAGCTGGTACAGCTCGATTGGGATAAAGAATAAACCATACCGATTTAAAAAGGCAGCCGTTGGCTGCCTTTTTTCAAAGGAGTACGAACCATGAACATTCCTAAATCCATACGGGACTGCTTCCCGCCGCGCGCGGCGGACAGCCACAAGGGAACCTACGGCACCCTGCTCTCGGTCTGCGGCAGCTACGGTATGGCAGGCGCGGCAGTGCTCGCCGCCCGTGCCGCCGGTCGATGCGGAACCGGACTGGTAATCGCCGCCCTACCGGAATCCATATACCCCATCGCGGCGGCACAGCTGCCGGAGGTGGTGTTCGCACCGCTCAAAGAGGACGCCTGCACCAACCGTATGAAAGAATTGACGCCGCATTTCAAAAAATGTACGGCCCTGCTGATCGGCTGCGGACTCGGTAACACGGTAGCATCCGAGCAGTTGGTGGAAGCGTTGCTGAACGCGACAAAAGGGCCGGTCGTTTTGGACGCCGATGGTATAAATGCCGCCGCACGGCATATATCTATACTGGAAACAGCGCATCCGCCGCTCATCCTCACACCGCATCCGAAAGAGCTTGCCCGTCTACTCCACAGCACCGTGGAGGAAGTGCAAGCCGGCCGGCAAACAGCGGCACTGACGGCCGCTTCGCGTTTTAACGCTGTCGTGGTACTCAAAGGGCATCATACTGTGATCACTGATCCAAACGGCACGGTAACCGTCAACGAAACCGGCAATCCCGGTATGGCGGTCGCCGGCAGCGGAGACGTGCTGGCAGGTATGATCGCGGGGCTCGTCGCGCAAGGGTTCTCCCCTTTCGACGCCGCGCGATGCGGCGTATATCTGCATGGTGCGGCGGGTGATCTCGCTGCTGCGCGCTTGTCACAGCACGCCATGCTGCCTACCGATATACTGGATGAGCTGGGAACGCTGTTTTCGCAACTTGAAAAATAGGAGCGATCCGTATGTCCCGTCGCATTTTTGCGCTATGCTTTGCCTTTGTGATCGTGTTGGCCGGCTGCAATCGAAAAAAATCGGCCGCCGAGCCGGTTTCCGTCGATTTCATCTGCGATTTTCACGCACAGTATAACGACCTGTCCGCCAAAGGCGTCCTCACTCGCCGCACCGCAGGTACACTGCTGTTGGAATTTTCCGAACCCGAAACGTTAGCCGGTCTTTCCGCCGAATGGGACGGGGAAACGGTCACTCTTCAGTATATGGGACTGTCCTACGACATTGATCCCGATACACTTCCCGAAAGCGCTTTGGGAGAGGGTCTGATCGCCGCCTTTGATGCCGCTCTGCGCGGCGAGGGGGCTCGGCAGGAAACGGACGGTAGGGTGACCGTCACCGGTCTGTCCGGCAATGCGGAATACGCCTATGTATACGACGCCGAAACCGGCACCCCGCTGTCGCTCTCTGTTCCCTCGCTCCCCTTGACCGTGACGTTCACCAACGTGCAAACTAAATAATGAGAACCCTAAAGCCCCGACAGACCGTGTCTGTCGGGGCTTTTCTCATCTTTCCAATATTATAAAATCTTGATCTCGGAGTTTAATAACATTTCGTTCTCCTTGCTCAATCAAACCTATGTAATCGGCCTGTCGCAATTCTGAATAATGACATATTAAAATACCGTCGAACAGATTTAAAGCGGAAAAATCCGTTAGTCCAAATGTTTCGACATCATATTTCACCACGTGTTCAATCGAGCGAGAAGCAATATGCGCACCGGCACTTCCGCCGATATATGTTGCTCCGCAAGATACGCAATCCAAAATGATTTTATCGGCTCTTGACTCCCTGATCCTCTTTAATATTCCAAAGGTGTTTCCTCCGCTAATGTAAACAACATCGATATTGCTTGTATCCAGATCGGGTGGCGAAAAATAATTAAAAACACAAATGTTTTCTTTTAAAAAGCCGAATTTGGAAACGCGATTATAGAATTTGTTGCTATTGATCATTTCCTCTGTTGCCTTTTCATTTGGAAAATATAACACCTTACATTGATGAATCGGACAAGGTAAATTATCATATATGCCCTTAGCAGCTTCAGCGTTTTGAAAATCACAAGAGGTTAATATTATTTTTGACATTGGTTAGCCCCTTTTGATTTTCATTCGCAGTACAACCACATTAAAACGCTAGTGTGACAGGACTTGAACCTGTCACACCTTACAAATGAGAAATTCCCGTTCGCCGTTGCCTTGTCGCTTGCGATCCGCCAGGATAGCGGCGCTTCGCGGCTTAGGCGAAGCAAAAATTTCTCAATTTGTAAGGGCAAAGCGTTTCTGCCGCCGAGTTTTTTGTGCGGAGAAGCGCGAGGTTGCCGCAAGGCTGACGCCTTGCAAAAACGAGCGCAAAGCCGCACGGATAAAGGCGGCGTGCGAAACTATGACAGGGTTCGAATCCTGTCACACTAAGCAACACCCTTTCGCTTTACCCCAAGACCTTCAGAATATAGGCGGCGATCGTTTTGGTATA
>CAYZXC010000015.1:0-19696 GCA_964482275.1 uncultured Eubacteriales bacterium | reverse complement strand
ATGGCTTGAAAGAGCAGGTTTTACTGGGTGTTACGGGTAGTGGTAAGACCTTCACGATGGCGAACATCATTGCCAGAGTCAACCGCCCTACACTGGTGTTGGCACACAATAAAACGCTTGCTGCACAGTTATGCTCTGAATTTCGGGAATTCTTCCCCGAAAATGCGGTGGAATATTTTGTTTCCTACTACGATTATTATCAGCCGGAGGCGTATATTCCGTCGACGGATACCTATATTGAAAAGGATTCTGCCATCAACGACGAGATCGACAAATTACGCCATTCCGCGACCTGTGCGCTGTCGGAACGGCGGGACGTTATCATCGTGGCGAGTGTGTCCTGCATCTACAGCTTGGGCAGTCCGATCGATTATCGCAACATGATCATCTCGCTGCGGCCCGGTATGCACAAAGAGCGGGACGAGCTGTTAGCGAAGCTCGTTGACCTGCAGTATGAGCGCAACGACATCAATTTCGTGCGCAATAAGTTCCGCGTGCGCGGCGACGTGGTGGAGATCTTTCCCGCGTATTCCAATGATTCGGTCATCCGCGTGGAATTTTTCGGCGATGAGATCGACCGCATCAGCGAGATCAACCCCTTGACCGGTGAACTTAAAGGGCAGCTTGGGCATATCGGGATCTATCCCGCCTCGCATTACATCGTGCCGCCGGACAAGATGGAGGTCGCGATCGCCGAGATCGAACGGGAACTGGAACAGCGGCTGGAAGAATTCAAAGCCGAAAACAAGCTGCTGGAGGCACAGCGGCTGTTGCAACGCACACGCTACGATATTGAAATGCTGCGCGAGATCGGCATTTGCAAGGGGATCGAAAACTACTCGCGCATCTTATCGGGGCGTGCTCCCGGCTCACAGCCGTTTACGCTACTCGATTATTTTCCCGATGATTTTCTGCTGTTCGTGGATGAATCGCACGTGACGTTGCCGCAGGTGCGCGGGATGTTCGGCGGGGATCACGCCCGCAAAACGAGCTTGATCGATTACGGGTTCCGCCTGCCGAGTGCGTACGACAACCGCCCCTTGAATTTCGACGAGTTTTACAGTCACTTGAACCAAGTGGTGTTTGTGAGCGCGACGCCGGGCGAGCTGGAACGCGAACGCGGCGGGGAGCCCGTGGAGCAGGTCATTCGTCCCACAGGGTTGGTCGACCCTGAGGTGACGGTCAAGCCGGTGGAGGGGCAGATCGACGATCTGTTAGACGAGATCCGCCTGCGCGCTGAGCGCTCCGAGCGGGTGCTGGTGACCACGCTGACCAAAAAGATGGCGGAGGATCTGACCGCGTATCTTGAAAACGTGGGGGTGCGGGTGCGGTATATGCACCACGACATCGACACGATGGAGCGTATGGAGATCATCCGCGATCTGCGGCTAGGTGAATTTGACGTGCTGGTGGGTATCAACCTGTTGCGCGAGGGCTTGGATATTCCGGAGGTGTCGCTGGTGGCGATACTCGACGCGGACAAGGAAGGATTCCTGCGTTCCGAGACCTCGCTGATCCAGACCATCGGCCGTGCGGCGCGTAACGCGAACGGTCAGGTCATCATGTATGCGGATGCGGTGACGCCGTCGATGGAGCGTGCCATCACCGAAACCAACCGCCGCCGCGAGATCCAGATGCGGTATAACGAGGAGCACGGCATCGTGCCGCGCACCATCAAAAAGCAGGTGTCGGATATCCTGCAGATCACGCCGACCGCCGAGCGGGCGCGGAACGACAAGGGACGCCCGCTGACGCGGGCTGAGCGCGAGCAGCGCATTGAACAGCTCACGCGTGAGATGCGGCACGCCGCGAAGCTCCTGGAATTTGAGCACGCCGCGTGGCTGCGTGATGAGATCGAGAAGCTAAAAAAATAGTGTGACAGGATCTGAGTTCTGTCGCACTATAAAGAGGTTTTTGTATGTTGGATAAGCTGGTCGTCAAGGGCGCGAAAGAACACAACTTAAAAAATGTCGACGTGACCATCCCGCGGGACAAGCTGGTCGTGTTTACCGGTCTGTCGGGGTCGGGCAAGTCGTCGCTTGCCTTTGACACCATTTACGCCGAGGGACAGCGGCGGTATATGGAAAGTCTGTCCTCCTATGCGCGGATGTTTTTGGGACAGATGGAAAAGCCGGAGGTGGATTCCATTGACGGCCTCTCACCGGCCATCTCCATCGACCAAAAGACCACCTCGCAGAACCCGCGTTCCACCGTGGGGACCGTGACGGAGATCTACGATTATCTGCGGCTGTTATACGCGCGCATCGGCGTGCCGCACTGTCCCGTTTGCGGGCGCGAGATCCGTCAGCAGACGGTCGATGAGATCGTGGATCATCTGTTAGCGCTCCCGGAGGGGACGCGGATCCAGCTGCTGGCTCCTATTGCCCGCGGCAAAAAAGGCGAGTATCAAAAGGAGTTTGACAAGGCGCGCAAGGCGGGATACGTCCGCGTGCGCGTGGACGGCGAGATCCGTGACCTGTCGGAGGAGATCAAGCCGGAAAAGAATAAAAAGCATACCATTGAGATCGTGGTGGACCGTTTGGTGGTTCGCGACGACGTGCGCAGCCGTCTGGCGGATTCCATCGAGACCGCGACGGGCTTGTCCGACGGCTTGCTGTGTGTCAATATTCCGGACGGGGAGGATCTGCTCTTTTCGCTGAATTACGCCTGCCCGGAGCACGGCTTCAGTATGGAAGAACTAAAGCCGCGGATGTTCTCGTTCAACAATCCGTTCGGCGCGTGCCCGAAATGTACCGGCATCGGCATTTTTATGTCGATCGACCCCGCGCTGGTGGTGAACGATCCCACGCTGTCCATCCGCGAGAACGCCATCACGGCGAGCGGGTGGGGGTATCACGATTTCGGTACCATCGCACAGATGTATTACGAGGGGCTGGCGAAGCATTACGGCTTTTCGTTGGATACGCCGTTCGGCGAGCTGCCGGAGCATATTAAGCAGATCTTATTGTACGGAAACAACGGCGAAAAGATCCGTATGTACCGTAAAATGGAGTACGGTTCGGGTGAGTATTTCACCGCGTTTGAGGGCATCGTCAACAATTTGGAGCGGCGCTACCGCGAAACGAACAGCGACTGGGCGCGCAGTGAGATCGAGCAGTATATGAGCAAGGTGCCGTGTCCCGACTGTCACGGCAAGCGCTTAAAGCCGGAAAGTCTGGCGGTGACGGTCGGCGGCTTAAACATTGCCGACCTGTGCGACAGATCCGTCACCGAGCTGTTGGCCTTTATGGACGAGCTGTACGCTTCGCTGTCGAAAAGAGAGCATCTCATCGCGGATCGGATCTTAAAGGAGATCCGCGAGCGGTTGGGGTTCCTCAACAGCGTGGGACTGGAATACCTCACGCTGTCGCGGTCGGCGGGAACGCTGTCCGGCGGTGAGAGTCAGCGGATCCGTTTGGCAACGCAGATCGGTTCTTCACTGATGGGCGTTTTGTATATTCTGGACGAGCCGAGCATCGGTCTGCATCAGCGGGACAATCAAAAGCTGCTTGAAACGCTGTGTCGCCTGCGCGATCTCGGTAACACGCTGATCGTCGTGGAGCACGACGAGGATACGATGCGCGCCGCGGACTGGATCGTGGATATCGGGCCGGGTGCGGGCGTGCACGGCGGTGAGGTCGTTTGTTCGGGCACGGTGCAGGACGTGTGCGCGTGTGAGCAGTCGATCACGGGTCAGTATCTCAGCGGCAAGCGGAAAATTCCGGTGCCGGAGAGCTGGCGAAAGGGAAACGGCAAAGAGCTGCGCGTGATCGGGGCTAAGGAAAACAATCTGAAAAACATCGACGTGACCTTTAAGCTGGGGGCGTTCAACTGTGTGACCGGCGTGTCCGGTTCGGGCAAATCTTCACTGATCAATGAGATCTTGTATAAGAAGCTGGCAAAGGTGCTCAACCGCGCACATACGCGGGCGGGGGCGCACACGGCGATCGAGGGCGTGGAGCATCTCGACAAGGTCATCAGCATCGACCAGGCACCGATCGGGCGTACGCCGCGCTCCAATCCCGCGACGTATACGGGCGTGTTCAACGATATCCGCGAGCTGTTCGCCTCCACCACCGATGCGAAGATGCGCGGCTATTCGGCGGGACGGTTCTCGTTCAACGTCAAGGGCGGCCGCTGTGAGGCGTGCCAGGGCGACGGTATTTTGAAGATCGAAATGCATTTTTTGCCGGATATTTACGTACCGTGCGAGGTGTGCCACGGGCAACGGTATAACCGCGAGACCTTAGAGGTGCGGTACAAGGGCAAGAACATCTACGACGTGCTGGAAATGACGGCGGAGGAAGCCACCGAATTTTTCGCGAGCGTGCCGAAAATTGCGCGTAAGCTGCAGACGTTGGTGGACGTGGGACTGGGATATATTAAACTCGGTCAGCCGGCCACCACGTTATCGGGCGGTGAGGCACAGCGCGTCAAGCTCGCGACCGAGCTTTCCAAGCGTGCCACCGGACGGACGGTGTATATTTTGGATGAGCCGACCACCGGTCTGCACACGGCAGACGTGGCACAGCTCATTGACGTGTTGCAGAAGTTAGTGGACGGCGGTAATACGGTACTCGTGATCGAGCACAATCTCGACGTTATCAAAAGTGCGGATCACATCGTGGATCTGGGGCCGGAGGGCGGTAACCGCGGAGGCACGTTGGTCGCTTGCGGGACGCCTGCCGAGGTCGCGGCCGTGCCGGAGTCGTATACCGGACAATTCTTAAAGCAAGTGTTGAAATAACGAGGAAGGGAGGAAAACCGTCTATGGACGCGTTGTATCGGATATCGTATTATACGGGCGTGCAGACGCTGCGTCTGCTTCACCGTCTGGGGCGGTTTTTCACCCTGTTGTTTTTGCCGCTTCGTCTGGCCGCACGGCGGGTGTTCGAGGTGCTCAAACGGCATCGCGGACGCACGCTGCGGGCGAAGCTCGCTACCTTCGGACGGTATTGCGTCGAGGCGTGCAGACGCGTGAAAGCGGCGTGGCAAAAGCAGCCCGTTCTGGGAGTTTTGCAGGTGCTGCTGCTGCCGATCGCCGCCGTGCGGCGATACCGCCATATCGCGAAGGGGGCGGTCACGGTCGTCGCGATCGCGGCGACAGCCTGGCTGTTGCAGGAAACGCTCCGGTATTGGAACAGCATCACCTTTGCGTTGGCGTTAACCGACAGCGAGGGGGACACGTGGGGGTATGTGTCCGACGAGTCGGAATTGCAGGCCGGTATTGCGATGGCGACGGAACGCCTCCAAACGACCGGCGTGACGCTGGAGGCTACCGTCAAGCCGGACGTGTCGTTACATATGATCCCGCAGGCAAGCGTTTTAGAGCGAGCGGAGATCTGCGATTACCTGTTATTCCGTACGGATGCCGTGTTGGTGTATGCGAGCGGCGTGTATATTGACGGTGTGTTTTACGGCGCGGTGGAGGATCGCGACGCTGTCGAACGGCTGTTAGAGGAGATCTTAGAGGAAAACCGCGACGGGCAGGAGGGCGTGACGGCCTCGTTTTTTGAAACGGTGGAGCTGATCGACGGCCAGTACCCGCAACCGCGTATTTTGACGTCGGAGGAAATGAAGGAGTTTCTGGTGTCCGACTCACATCTGCAGGTGCTGATGTCCGGCACGGTGCAATACGAGATCGAGGTGCCGTATGAGGTACAGCGCGTGGCGGACGCCTCGTCCTACGAGGGGACCGAGCGGGTGCGTACCAACGGCGAAAACGGCCGCAGTCTGGTCACCGCGACCGTCACGTATCTGGACGGCGAGCAGCTGTCCAGCGTGATCACCGCGTCCACGGTCATCAAGGAGCCGGTCACGCAGGTCGTGTCGTACGGTACCAAGACGATCGACAAAAACTATAAGGGCGGCGCGAATGCGACCGGCCGTTTCATATGGCCGGTGCCCAGTACGCGGTACGTATCGCAATATTACAAGGCCTCCTCCGGCAGTGAGCGGCACAGCGGTATTGACGTGTGGAGCCGCGACATGACCGGTGAGGATATCGTGGCGGCCGACGGCGGTACGGTCATCGTTGCCGAGGATCCCAAGGGGACCTCGTACTGGTCGTACGGCAAATATATCATCATTGACCACGGCGGCGGCTATCAGACGCTGTACGCGCACTGTGACGAGCTGTTTGTCAAGGAAGGCGACAAGGTCATTCAGGGGCAGCGCATTGCGTCGGTCGGTAATACCGGCCGCAGCACCTCGCCGCATCTGCATTTTGAGGTGCGTGTGAACGGCCGCAACGTCGATCCGATGAAGTTTTATTGATATCAGAGGCAAAAAAGGGGAAACGAACAATGGCAAAACAGGAAAATTTACGCAACGTTGCGATCATCGCACACGTCGATCACGGCAAAACGACGCTGGTGGATCAGCTACTGCGCCAGAGCGGCGTTTTTCGCGAAAACGAGCAGGTGTCCGAGCGCGTGATGGATTCAGGCGATCTGGAACGCGAGCGCGGCATCACCATTCTGTCAAAAAATACCGCCGTCATGTACAACGGCACCAAGATCAACATCGTGGACACGCCCGGTCACGCGGATTTCGGCGGCGAGGTAGAGCGTATCCTGATGATGGTGGACGGCGTGCTGTTGCTGGTCGACGCGTTTGAGGGGTGCATGCCGCAGACGCGGTTCGTGCTGAAAAAGGCGTTGGGGCTCGGTAAACGGCCGGTCGTGGTCATCAACAAGATCGACCGTGACGGTGCCCGACCGGCAGAGGTGATCGACGAATTGCTGGACCTGTTTATCGAGCTCGGTGCGGACGAGGATCAGCTGGATTTTCCGGTGGTATACGCCTCAGGACGCGACGGGTATTCCTCTTTGGATCCCGATGCGCGCGAGGGAGATATGAAGCCGTTGTTTGAGGCGATCCTGCAGCACGTGCCCGCACCGGAGGGGGATGCCGACGGCCCTCTGCAGATCTTATTCTCCAACATTGATTACGATGAGTACGTCGGACGCATCGGTGTCGGCCGTGTGGAACGCGGCCGCGTGAAAAACGGACAAGCGGTCACGCTGTGTAAGGCCGACGGCACCACCGCGCACGCGCGTATCGGAAAGCTGTACCAGTTTGAGGGCCTGCGCCGCGTTGAGCACGACACGGCGGCGGTGGGCGATCTGATCGCCGTGACCGGCATTACCGATCTGAATATCGGCGAGACCGCCTGTGATCCCGAATGCGTAGAGGCGCGGCCGTTCGTGCGCATCGACGAGCCGACCATTTCCATGCTGTTTATGGTGAATAACAGTCCGTTTGCCGGCAGAGAGGGCAAGTTCGTCACGTCGCGTAATCTGCGGGAGCGGTTATTTAAAGAGGTCGAAACGAATGTCAGTATGCGGGTGCGCGAAACGGATTCCACCGATGCGTTTGAGGTGTCCGGCCGCGGCGAGCTGCATTTGTCCATCTTGATCGAGACCATGCGCAGGCAGGGATATGAATTTGCCGTCAGCCGTCCGCAGGTCATTTATAAGCAGGATAAAAACGGCGGGCTGTTGGAGCCGATGGAGCTTCTGATGATCGAGGTGCCGGAGCATTACGTCGGTGCGGTGATGGAGAAGCTCGGCTCGCGCAAGGCGGAGCTTCTCAACATGGGAACCAGAGATGCCGGTGCGAGTCACTTGGAATTCCGCATTCCGTCGCGTGGGCTGATGGGCTACCGTCAGCAGTTTTTGACCGATACCAACGGTAACGGTATCATGAACAGCGTGTTTGACGGCTATGAGCCGTATAAAGGGGATATTCCGCAGCGGGTACAGGGATCGCTGGTGGTGTTTGAGACCGGTGAGACCAGCAGCTACGGCTTGTTTAACGCGCAGGATCGCGGTATGCTGTTCGTCGGACCGTCGGTGCAGGTGTACGAGGGTATGATCATCGGGCAATCGCCTAAGAGCGAGGATATTACCGTCAACGTGTGCAAGAAAAAGCACGTCACCAATATGCGTGCGGCAGGCTCGGATGAGGCGCTGCGTCTGACACCTCCGACGGTACTGTCGCTGGAGCAATCGTTGGAGTTTATCAACGACGACGAATTGGTGGAGGTAACGCCCGAAAGTATTCGCTTGCGCAAGCGTATTTTGTCTAAGGAACAGCGCATGAAGGAGTATGCCAAAAAGAAATCATGACCCGCTACGTGCTCAGACCTTGTTGGGTGACGGGCCTGACTTGGCTGGGTATCTCGCTTGCGTGTGCATGGTTGTCTGCGGTGTGGCGGGCCGCCTTGATGGCCGTTTTCGCGGTCGCGTTGGCGGTGTCGCTCTGTATTCCCGCCGTGCGGCGGGTTCACGTGATCCCGCTGGTCGCGGCGGCGTGCCTGCTGGCGGCGGCCGCGTATCAGATAGCGTTTGTGCGGCGGGTGGAGCCGACCGAGGCGTGTGTCGGACAGCCGGTATCGCTGGAGGTACGGGTGGTGGAAAGCGGTAGCTATGCGTTGCTCGAAGTACGAAGCGGCGATCTGCCGCAGGGAACGCGGCTCGTGTTTTATCCGTCCGATGCGGAGTCGGCACTCGAAAAATACGATCGGTTTACCGCCACCTTCGTGTTGGAGCCGTATAGCAGCGGTTCGGCGCTGTCGCGGCTGACGCGCCGTGCATACGGTGCGTGGCTGCGGGTGCAGACCGTGGAATCCGAGGAGATCGAGGCAACGCTCACGGAAGGGGCCGCTCCGTGGACGGAGGTCTTTGTGCGGATACGCGAGCGTCTGGCCGCGGATATGGAGCAATGGCTGGACGGTGATATCGGTGCCGTGACAACGGGCATCTGCTACGGCGTGGATGACGGGTTGTCCGCCGAGGCGGTGTCGGCGTTTCGCACCGGTGGCGTATCGCATTTATTTGCGGTATCCGGTCTACATATGACGGTGCTGTTGCAGGGCTTGCTTTACGGATTGCGCCGCTTGCGGGTAAAGCGCGTGTGGCGCTCTTTGATCGGGGCGGCTCTGTTATTGGGATTTATGGCGGTGGTCGGGTTTTCCGCTTCTGTCGTGCGCGCCGGTGCAGTCAGCCTGGTCGTGTTGTTCGGTGATTGTCTGCGACGGCGTGCGGATGCGCGTAACTCGCTTGGCATCGCTCTTTTGATATTGCTGGTTTCCGATCCGTTCGCCGCGTACGACGCCGGACTGCTGCTGTCCTTTTCCGCAACCTACGGGCTCTTATGCTGGACGGCGCCGATCGGGCGGCTCCTGCTTTTCGGCCGCGAGCCGAAGCGTTTTGCGAAACTGATAAAAGCGGTTGTCGGTGCGGTGGCGGTCAGTCTGGCGGCAACGCTCGCGACCTTGCCGTTACTGGCGATCTATTTCGGCAGGGTGTCCGTTGTATCGGTTCCGGTCAATCTGCTCACGACGTTGCCGGCGGAGGCGGTGCTGATCGCCGGCTGTGTATCGTCGCTGTTTTCGGCTATCGGTCTGTCCGCGTTGGCACGGCCCTTACTCATGCTTGCGGGGCTGATGAGTCGGTATTTGTTGTGGATCTGCGAAAAATTTTCCACTTTTTCGCTTGCAACGGTTGCAACCTCAGCGCCCTTTCTGGTATTATGGTTGATAGGAGCGTATGTTCTGATGCTGATGGGGCTCCGCGTTTTGGACAAGCAGGGGTCAGCGGCACTGTGCGGTGTCTGCGTTTGTATCCTGTGTGTCGGGTTGCTGCTCAACCGCGGGACGGTGCACGGCGTTTTGCGTGCAAGGACCGCATCGGACGGCGATGATCTGGCTGTGGTGCTGTCCTATCGCGGTAGCTCGGTGGTGGTGACAGCGCCAAGCAGCGTGGCGACGCTGTATGCGATCGGGGATACGCTGGACACCTTCGGGACGGCGCATATCGACGCCTTGTTTCTGATCGGCGGAGAAGAACCGGTGGTCTCGTACGTTCCGTCGGTGCTGAAAGAGTATCTGACCGATACCACACGGGTGTTCTACGGCAATCTGCCGTGGGTGTCGCCGCTCCAAGGCACGTCGCTTGACGGTTGTCGCGTGAGGCTCGGCGATCTGCTGGAGGTGCGGTGGGAGCAGGAGCAGCTGTTCATGGTCTGGAACGAACGGACCTTGTTGTTTACGGCACGGCAGGATGCGGCCGTGACCGACACGGCGGACGCCGTGTTCAGCACAGGGGATATACGCATATGGCTGTGCGACGAAAACGGTGTACGGCCGCTTGCGGCGGAAATAAACGGTGTTATGCTCAAGGATGAGCGTTGGTATATTGATGGGTAAAAGGGGTTGACGCAATGTCGTTGTCGGAACAAGACCTTAAAGCACACCTTAAAACCGAAGAGGTTAAGCGGGTCTATCTGCTGTACGGCGAGGAAAGCTATCTGACGATGCATTACATGGAGCAGCTGGTGCGCAAATCCGGCGTGCGGCAGAACGACGAGCTGAGCGTGTTCAATTTCCAACGGTTCGATGGCCAAGAATGCTCGTTCGACGCGATTGAGGCGGCGGCGGAGGCGTTGCCGCTGATGGCGGATAAGAAATGCGTGACCGTCAGCAACTGCGACGTCACGGCGGCTGCCCTGCTTGACAGAGCGCTGGCACTGGTGTCGGATCCGCCGGAGGATACGGTGCTGATCTTCTGGATGACCACGCTGCTGGGTGACGGCAAGCTCAATGCCAAGTGGAAGCAGTTTGCAGACGCGATCGAGCAAAACGGCGGTATGTGCGTGGCGTTTCCGCGCAAGACCAACGACGAGATCGCACGCATCCTGTGTGCGGGCGCCGGTCGGCGCGGTGCGCTGATGAAGCCGGAGATCGCCAAGCGGTTGGTGGAGCAGAGCGGCAACGATCTGAATTTGTTGCTCAATGAATTGGATAAGCTGTGTGCGCTCGCCGGAAACGGTGAGATCACGCCGGAGATCTTAGAGCAGGTGGCGACAAAGAACCTCAACGCGCAGGCGTATGAGCTGTCCAACGCGATCCTGCAAAACCACTATGAAAAGGCGTATACCATTCTGCATCGGTTGTTTGCCTGCAAAGCGGAGCCGATCGTGATACTCGCGGCGTTGTCGGGTGCGTATACCGATATGTATCGTGCCAAGGTCGCGGCGATCGGCGGCAGACAGGTGGAAACGCTGGTGGAGGAATTCGATTATAAGGGAAAGACCTTCCGCCTCAAATACGCGGCGCGCGACTGCAGTAGGATGTCGCTGGAGGCGCTCAGAGAGAGTCTGGATATTTTGGCGCAGGCGGATCGCCGCTTGAAATCCTCGTCCACGGATAAACGCACCGTGCTGGAGGAGATCGCGGCGAAGCTGATCGTCACCGCCAAGCTGGGGAAGGTCGAATGACGGCGGCTATCAAGGAAGCGGTCGTCGTAGAAGGAAAATACGATGCCATCCGTTTGCGCAGTGTGGTGGATACCACCATTGTCGAGACGGATGGTTTCGGCATTTTCAGGCAGCCTGAGAAGATGAAGCTGCTGCGACGGCTCGCCGAGGCACAGGGACTCATCGTGCTGACCGACAGCGATTCCGCGGGATTCGTTATCCGTGACCGCATCAGCGGCGCACTGCCGACGGACAGGGTGAAGCACGCGTATATTCCTCAGATCACCGGCAAGGAACGGCGGAAGGCCGCACCGTCCAAAGAAGGTCTGCTCGGCGTGGAGGGCGTGGACGGTGAGACCGTCCTGCAAGCACTGCGGCGCGCGGGCGCGACACCTCTTGACGGTACGGCGGATCGACCGGTGCCGTTTTTAACGAAGCTGCGATTGTATGAGGACGGTTTGTCGGGTAGGGAGGACAGCGCGCGGCGGCGCACGGCACTGCTCAAACGGCTGTCGATGCCGACGAACTTGTCCGCCAACCGCTTGGTCGAGGTGCTGAACGTACTGCTGACCGAACAAGAATACGAGGAGATACTGGAATGCGTGAAATGATCTTAGCCTCGGCGTCACCCCGACGCCGCGAGATATGCGATCTGTTGGGGCTTTGCTATACGGTGGAGCCCGCGAAAACCGAATTGCCCGCCGATCCCGCACTGCCGCCCGAAGACGCGGTGCTGCGCGTGGCGCGCGGCAAGGCGGAGGAGATCGCGGCACGCTATCCGGACAAGGTGGTGCTCGGCGCGGATACGGCCGTGGTGGTGGACGATACCATTCTCGGCAAGCCGCGTGACGCGGAGGATGCGAAGGCGATGCTCAGGCAGCTCTCCGGCAGGGAGCATCGCGTCATCACGGCGGTGTGGATCTGCGACGGGGACAAGAGCGAGGGGTTTGCCGACAGCACCGCCGTTACCTTTCTGCCGATGAGCGAGGATGAGATCACGGAATATGTCGCGAGCGGCGAACCGATGGACAAAGCGGGTGCCTACGCGATCCAGGGACGCGGTATGCGGCATATCCGCTCGATAAACGGCGATTTTTACACCGTGATGGGACTCCCGTCCGGGCGGTTGTATGAGGTGCTGAAGCGGCACATATAGGATATAAAGCGGCAGTGAGTCCAATAGTGAACTCACTGCCGCTTTTTTGTTTGTCATATCCGGAGGTGAGTTTTTTGCCATATCACACTACTCTTCGTTGTAAGAAACAAAAGGAAGAAGCGAAAGCCACAAAAGACGTTTTTGCCGTTTCCAGTACTTCCGTTCGTTTCCGTGCGTTCGGTTGATCTCACGCTCGATATACCGCAGTTGCCGCTTAAATTCTTTCACAGTCAGAAGGACTCTGGCGAGCAATAAAAAAAGTATTATAGTGCTTAGAAGTATGGCTAATACTATGGTCAACCTGTCTGTTGATGGGGACATACGATAGTGCACCTCCACGGGCGTGCGATGTAATAGAGTGATTTTAGTCTGTAAAAGTCGAACTTTTTCTCGGCGAAATTCGACAATTTATAACCGAATGATTATAAAACAAAGCTATTGTACCACAGGCGTGCTACGATGTCAATACCGAACAGTTATAAGGGGTTGGCGGTACGATGGACAATCATTATCCGCGTTTGAGGGATCTGCGGGAGGATCACGATCTGTCACAGCAGGCGGTTGCGGAGTATCTTGGTATGAAACAGCCGCAATATAATCGATATGAACGCGGCTTACGCGATATACCGACCGATGTTCTTATTCGATTGGCAAAGCTATATAAGACTTCTACGGACTATATACTTGGTTTAACAAACGACTCCAATCCTTATAGGGAATAACAAACGGGTGGCAGAGGCTTTTGCCTCTGCCACCCGTTTTACTCGTTGTTAGTCTTCGTCGGGGCGTTCCCAGTTGTGCCAGACGTTTTGCACGTCGTCGTTGTCCTCCAGTGCGTCGAGCAGCTTTTCCATCTTGAGAACGGAGTCTTCGTCCGTGATGGCGCTGTAGACATCCGGAACCATTTCCAGCTCTGCGGATACGAAGGTGTAGCCCTTGGCCTCCAGATCGTCACGCACGGCGGAAAAATCATCCGGCTCGGTGGTGATCTCGAACACGTCCCCGTCGGCGGCGAAATCCGAAGCACCGGCTTCCAGCGCGTCCTCCATCACCTTGTCCTCGTCGAGACCCTCGGCTTCGATCGCGAGGATACCTTTTTGATTAAACATGAACCCGACGCAGCCGGTCTGGCCGAGGTTGCCGCCGAATTTGTCGAAATAATGGCGGATGTCTGCGGCGGTGCGGTTGCGGTTGTCGGTCAGCGTTTCCACGATGACGGCGATGCCGCAGGGGCCGTAGCCCTCGTACTGCAGCGCCTCGTAGTTATCGGCGTTGCCGTCGCCCGCGGCTTTTTTGATGATGCGCTCGATGTTATCGTTGGGCACGTTATTTGCCTTTGCCTTGGCGATCGCGTCTTTTAATTTGGAGTTGGAAGCGGGGTCGGCACTGCCGCCCTCTTTCACGGCAACCGCGATCTCGCGGCCCATCTTGGTGAAGATCTTGGCCTTCTGGCCGTCGGTCTTTTCCTTTTTGCGTTTGATATTATTCCATTTGGAATGTCCGGACATAATACGATCTCCTTACATTTACATATCTCTCACGAGTATAGCACAAAGTGTGTGCGGGTGCAAGGTGTTTTTCACAAAAAGAGGGGGACGGTGTCGTCCCCCTCTCTGAATTATCCTTTTGCTTCCGCGAGTCGGACGCTGACGGTGAGCTCCTGCACCTGACGGTTGGAGGAACGCAGCAGCGTGAGCGTGACCACGTCACCGACCTGGTGCTTGGCGAGCTCGGAGCGCAGCTCCGCATAGCTTTCGACCGTGACACCGTCGACGGCGGTGATCAGGTCACCCCGTTTGGCTTCGGTATCCTTCATCGGTGAGCCGTCTTCGATGGAATAGATCAGGAAGCCGCGGTAGTACGAGTCGCTGTACGTCTGGCCGGTGATGCCCAGCGACACGCGGCCGGTGACGTAACCGTTTGCCAGAATATCGTCGATGATGACCTTGGCTTCGTTGATCGGAATGGAGAAGCCGATGCCCTCGTAGCCGTCTGCTACGATCTTCGCGGAGTTGACCGCAATGACCTGCCCGGCGGCGTTGAACAGCGGGCCGCCGGAGTTGCCGGGGTTGATCGCGGCGTCGATCTGCAGGCATTTGATCGCGTAGCCGGTATCCTCGTACACGTCGCGTGCCAGACCGGAAACGATGCCTTGCGTGGTCGACCAGCCGAGTCCGCCGGAGTTGCCCAGCGCGACGACCTTATTGCCCATTTTCAGTTGATCGGAATCGCCGAATTCAGCGGGCTGCAGGTCGGTGGCGTCGACCTTGATGACCGCCAGATCGGTGGAGGAGTCGTAACCGATGACCTCGGCATACTCATACACGGTACCGTTATACAGCGTCACGTCGATACGCGCAAATTCCTTGTTGGTGGATTCGTCCACGACGCAGTGCCAGTTGGTGATGATATACCCGTCCGCTGACATGACGATGCCGCTGGCCGAACCGGATTGAACCTCTTGAGAGGTGGTCTGACCGAACGGGAAAGCACTGCTGGAGGTCGAGCTGTAGATGGTGAGCAGTACCGTGCTGTTGATGTTACGGTCGACGATCTCGGTGGTCGTAAGGCCCTCGGCGTCCTCGTCCAGCTCGGTGATCTGCAGGGTGGGTGCATCCGTCACGAGATCACCCGCATCGTTGTCGGGAGTGGGGAACAGGCTTCCGCCGTTCTGATACAGCAGGCCTACCAGCACCGACAGGGTGACGATGGTGACCGCGCACAACACGCCGATCACGGCAATCGCGATCTTGGCACCGTTCTTCTTTTTGACGGGCGGTGTCGGCGGCGTCGGCGGCGTATAGGACGGTGCGGTGTTCCAACCGTACGGATCATACGGCGGCGGGGTGTTTGGCTGAGGCGGCGTTACCGGCGGCTGCACAGGCGGCTGCACAGGCTCCGATTGTGCCGGCGCGGGTTCTGCCGGTTGCTGCGGCTCCGGCTGCGTTTCAGGTCGTTCGACCGGATAGTGATTCCACTCATCCATAAAAGGGGCACACCTTTCTGTTTAAACTCTGACGTTACGTTTAGTATACAGGCCTTTTGTGTCGATTTCTTGAAGAAATGTCATGATTTTTGTGAATGTGCATCGAAATTCGGGTGCGGCGCGTCCGGCAACCAGAACACGAATTCGCAATATTCGTGTTCTCTGGAGGATACCGTGATCTCACCGCCGTGCAGGTCAATGAGGGTCTTTACGATATACAGACCCAGTCCCGTGCCGCTTTTATCCAGGCCGCGGGAGCGGTCGCTTTTGTAGAAGCGTTCGAAAATGTGCGGCAGCTCCGTTGAAGGAATACCCGCGCCGGTGTTGCGTATGCTGCAATAGGTGCGGTTATCCTTGCGGAAGACGAGCAGACGCAGACGCCCGCCTTGCTCTGTAAATTTTACGGCGTTATCCACCAGATTATACACGACCTGTTGCATCAGATCGTAGTCCGCGGTGACGTACTGCGGCTCACAGGTGTCTATCCCTTCAATCTGCAGCTCCTTGCCTTCAATGCGCTGCTCAAACAGCACCAGCGTGTTGCAGGCGATCGCGGTGAGGTCGAAGGATGCCGGATTCAGCTTCAGCTGTCCGCTGTCGATGCGCGACAGGTCCAGCATGGAGCGCACCAAACGCGAAAGCCGTTTCGTTTCGTCCGATACGATCTTGAGATATTCTTTTTGGCGTTCCGGCGGAATGGTGCCGTCCAAAATGCCGTCGATAAAGCCGGAAATGGTCGTCATGGGAGTGCGCAGCTCATGCGAGACGTTTCCCACGAAGCTGCGGCGCATCTCCTCGACCGAGGAAAGCGATACCGCCATGCCGTTGAGCGCCGTCGCCAATTCCGCAACCTCGTCGTTGCCGCGCACCTTGACGCGGTAGGAAAAATCGCCCTGACTGAATTGTCGGGTCGCTGTTGCCATCTGTCGAAGCGGGCGAACCAGACGATAGGTCATGAGGTACAGTATTACGAAGGACACGATCAGGATCGCCAGCCCTGAGATCGCGAAGGTGCGGATATTATCAACGATATAGTCGAGCAGCTCCTCAGCAGAGGTGCTGACCAGCACGTAGCCGATGACCGTGTTATCCTTGTGAAGCGTGGCACCGGAGCAATACCGTGCCTCGTTGTAGAGGGAGCCTACGCGGCTGACGGCAAACAGCGAATCGTTTTGCAAAGCGGGTTGCAGGGACGCCGGCACCTCCTCACCGATATGTGCGCACTGATTGCCGTCGGAGCAGAGCAGAACGCGAAAAGAGGTATCGGTGACGAGCGCGCTTCCGTCAAACGATTCCGCCAACCGCTCAAGCGTGGGGGTGATGGCGGGGGGGATCACGTACTCGTTCGGCAGAAGCTCAAACGAGTTGTCCGACACAAAGCCGGCGATGTTGGCGGCGTGTTCACCAAGCAGCACCTCTTTATCGTGCAGCCAGTACCGGCGGGCAAACAGCGTTTGGGCTCCTGCCAACAGCACGAACGAAAGAAGAATGATGGCGGCGGTGACGGTAAAGTATTTTGAAAAAACACTCTTAAACATGGTTTTGTTTGACCTCAAACTTATACCCGACGCCCCAAACGGTCTTCAGCGTCCATTCCTCGGATACGCCGTCCAGCTTTTCACGCAGGCGTTTGACGTGCACGTCCACCGTGCGGCTGTCACCGTAATATTCAAAGCCCCACACCTCGTCCAGCAGCTGGTCGCGTGTGTAGACGCGGTTGGGATTGCTCGCCAGATGGTAAATGAGCTCCATCTCCTTCGGCGGGGTGTCGATCTGCTCACCGTTCACGCGCAGCTCGTAGTTTTCCATGTTGATATACAGCTTGTCGTAGGAGACCTCCTTGGCCTTTTCCTTTTGTCCCAATCCCGAACGGCGCAGTACCGCCTTGACGCGGGCGATGACCTCCTTGGCCTCAAACGGCTTGACGATATAATCGTCCGCACCGAGCTCCAAGCCGAGCACCTTGTCGAACAGCTCGCCCTTGGCGGTGAGCATGATGATGGGACAATCCGACTTCTTGCGGATCCTGCGGCAAACCTGCCAGCCGTCCAGTTGCGGCATCATAACGTCCAGAAGAATGAGATCCGGCTTGTCCGTGTCAAAGTGAGCGACCGCTTCCTCACCGTCGCTTACCACGATCGGTTCAAAGCCTTCCTTGCTGAGATACAGACGCAGCAGCTCACAAATGTTGCTGTCGTCATCGGCAACCATAATTTTGATCGGTTCCATAGGAAAACCCTCCTTTTCGGTTATTGTAACAAAGATCCGCACCGCGGTGTATGAACAGTCTTTGAATTGTTTACCAACATTATAAAACAAAATGCCCGTACCGTCAATAAAAATAGGCTGGACTATCGCTGTGAGGTGTGGTATACTGATCTCGACTGTTTACGACAGAAATCTTTGTGTGTATAAGGGGACGTGATATTGATGAAGGATCGCCGTCACGCAGCGCCGACCAAGCCGGCTCCGGTATGGGCGTTTTTGCTGTATTTCCCGGCTGCATTCGTATGGATGGAGCTCGTATTTCGCATCTTTGTGATCGACCGCTTTTTCGGTGTCGGTCTGTTTTTAACTTTTCTGTTCACCTTGCCGATCGCGCTCGCGGGGTATCTGCTGTGCACCTTCGGCAGTCAGAAGGTCAACCGCGGCATCGCGATCGGGATACTGGCGGCGGTGGCGCTCGTCATCAGCGCTCAGATCGTGTACTACGGCGTGTTTGACACCTTCTATATCGTGTATTCCGTTAAAAACGTCGGTCAAGTCATGCAGTTCTGGCGCGATACCCTGCTGTCGATGCTGCGCAACCTGCCCGCGATCCTGTTGGTGTGGGTGCCGGTGGCGGTGTACTGCGTGTTCGGCAAGCGCATCGCCCCTGCGCGCCGTGTGCCGTGGAAGCTCAAGGGTCTGTTGGCGGGCGTAGCGGTCGCGCTGCAGTTGATCGCGGTGCTCCTAACCCTGTGCTTTAACCAAGGGGACACCAGTCCCGCGCGGCTGTATACCAAGACGTTTTCCGTAGGCGAGTCGATGGAAAGCTTCGGCGTTCTCACCACGACACAGCTGGATATCAAGTATCTCATTTTCGGCGCAGAGATCGAGGACGACGGCGGTGCTGCCTCGTTGCCGACGGACGACGTCACACAAACCGATCCGGAGCCCGTCGTGTACGAAGAAAACGTCATCTCAACCTTGGATTTCGAAGCCTTGGCGGAGAAGGAGACCAACAGCACGCTCAAGCAGATGCACGAGTATTTCGCCTCGGTTACCCCGACCATGCAGAACGAATATACCGGAAAATTTGCCGGTAAAAATCTCATCTTCATCGTGGCGGAGGGCTTTTCACCGTACGCGGTCAGCGAAACGCTGACGCCCACGCTGTATAAGCTGTCGCACGAGGGGATCCAATGCACCGATTACTATACACCCGGCTGGGGCGTGTCCACCTCGGATGGTGAGTATACCAGTCTGTTGGGGCTCATGCCGGCGACCGGCGTGCACAGCATGGAGTATTCCGCCGATCGCAACATGTATTTCTCGCTCGGCAATATGTTTAAGAAACTCGGATACGGCACCTACGCCTATCACAATCACACCTATACCTATTACGGACGCAATAAATCCCATCCCAATCTGGGCTATACCTATCAGGGTATCGGCAACGGACTGACGCTGGATTATTCGGACTATTATCCCGGTAAAAACGTCACGACCCGTTGGCCCAACTCGGACTATCTGATGGCAAAAGCAACCGCCGCGAGCTACATGGACGGCGACCAGCCGTTCCACACCTATTACCTGACGGTCAGCGGTCATATGCTGTACACCTTCATGGGCAACAGCATGGCGTCGTACCACAAGGCGGAGGTAGCGGATCTGCCGTACGAATCGGAGCAGGTCAAGGCGTATCTCGCCTGTCAGATCGAGCTGGATCTGATGGTGAAGGAGCTCATCGACAATCTGGAGGCGCGCGGCATCGCGGAGGACACCGTCATCGTGCTGACAGCGGACCATTACCCCTACGGGCTGCAGCAGGCAAACGAGACCGATTATTACAGCGAGCTCGCGGGCTACGATACCAGCTCCACCTTTGAGAAATACCGCAACACGCTTATCATGTGGCACAAGGGGCTTGAGAGCATCGTGATCGACGAGCCGACCTACAGCATTGATCTGCTGCCCACCCTGTCCAATCTGTTCGGTCTGGAATACGACTCGCGCCTGCTGATGGGCCGCGATTTCCTGTCCGATGCGCCGGCGCTCGTCTGCTTCTCCAACCGCAGCTGGATCACCGA